>CAZNDQ010000719.1:0-1923 GCA_964571825.1 uncultured Planctomycetales bacterium
CCACCCGGCGAGCGCCCTGTGCAGGCCTACATCCGCGTCCAGCGCGGCTGCGACAAGTTCTGCACCTTCTGCGTCGTCCCCTTTACCCGCGGCCCCGAGCGCAGTCGGCCCCCGAGCCACATCGTCCGCGAGGCGCGCATGCTCGTCGACCGCGGCGTGAAAGAGATCACGCTCCTCGGCCAGACCGTCAACAGCTACGTGCACATCGAGAATGGACACACCGTCCGCTTTGCCGATTTGCTCGAACAAGTATCGCAGATCGACGGCCTCGACCGGCTCCGCTTCGTCACCAGCTATCCCGCCGACTTTACCGACGACATGCTCTACGCCATGCGCGACCTGCCCAAAGTCTGCGAATACCTCCACATCCCCGCCCAGTCCGGCTCCAACCGCGTCCTGCGCGACATGAAGCGCCAGAACACCGTCGAGCAGTACGATGATCTCATCGCCCGCGCCCGCGAAATCGTCCCCGGCATCAGCCTCGCCGGCGACTTCATCGTCGGCTTCGTCGGCGAGACCGACGAGGAATTCGCCGAGTCCGTCGCTCTCGTCGAGCGCACGCGCTACAAAAACATCTTCGTCTTCAAGTATTCGCCGCGCCCCGGCACCGCCGCCCACCGCCGCGCCACCGACGACGTCCCCGAAGACGTTAAGCGCCGCCGCAACGTCGAGCTGTTGCGCGTGCAGCAGCAGATCTCCATGGCCGACAACCAGCAACTCGTCGGCTGCGAGGTCGAGATTCTCGTCGAAGGGTACAGCAAGGCCGCACGCCGCCTCCGCCGCCACGCCGAGGGCGAAACCGGCCCCATCTCGCGCCCGCGAACCCGCCCCGGCCTCGCGCCCGTCGCCACGGCCAATTCGGCTGAGGTCGGCGCACTGCTGGCGCTGCCCGTCGTCGGCGCCTCCGAGGCCGCCTGCGCCGATGACGCCTGCACCCCCGACACCGCGGCCGCCTGGCACGGCGACCACGTGCGCGGCGAGACGCCGAATCCGGCCCGCGCCACGGAGAATCAGCTCACCGGCCGTACCCGCGGCGACCAGATCGTCGTCTACGACGGGCCGGCCACCGATATCGGCACGCTCCGTCGCGTCCGCGTCACGGCCGCGACCGCGCTGACGCTCCACGCGGTCCCGGTTTGAACCCGGCGCTACGGCCCATCACCGGCCGCCCGCGCCGCCGACAGAAGCGAAAAAGGACGACCTGTATGCTCCACGTTTCGCATCCCCTTCGCCGCACCTGTCCGTGCCTGTTGCTTGGCGCCGCGCTTGCGGCGCCGCTTCGCGCTCAACATGAGCACACACCCGGCGCGCCGCCCCTCGCCGACCGAATGCTATTCGCCGTCCTCACACCCGACACCGAAAGCGCCATGCTCTGGGACTGGGCTGCCCTCGGTCACGAACACTCCCGACTTGTCCGCTCCGCGCGCGACTGGCTCAGCGACCTCGAAACCGTCGACCCCGGCAACGATCCCACCAACATCAAGTACGTGATCCTGCGCAACGTCGCCGGCGCCCGCCCGCAGCTTCAGGCCAAGGGCGCTGCGCAGTTCGCCCGCGCCGCAGACGCCGCCGAACTCAACTTTGTCCACCGCTCCGTCTGGAAGGTCGCCGAGCCGCTTGCGGCACTGCGCGAGACGCTCCGCACCGGTCAGGGGACATCCTCGACGATCGAGCCGCTCGAAGTTGAAGGCGTGCAGGTCTTCCGCAGTCGCATCGATGTCGTCCTCGGCGCCGATCCCGCCGCCGCCGTCCCCGAAGATCGCTACATCGCCCTGCTCGACGGCGACACGCTCCTGCTCGTCACCGAAAGCGAGCCCGATATCCGCCACCTGATCCGCGCTCTCACCGCCGCCGCGCACGTCCCCCCCGACCCGTGGGCCGAAATCCTCCAGCCCCTCGACACGAAGGCCGTCGCCACCGCCG
>CAZNDQ010000720.1:0-1922 GCA_964571825.1 uncultured Planctomycetales bacterium
CCCGAGGGACAACACCGGGAAGAGGATGACGAGCAGCAACACGAAGAGCATCACGAGGAGGTACGGCCAGATGGCGCGGATGAGCGACTCGAGCCGCAACTTCGCGATGCCGGACGTGACGAACAACACCACGCCCACCGGCGGTGTGACGAGCCCGATGACGAGGTTCAAGACCATGATCACGCCGAACATCACAGGGTCGATGCCGACGCTGGTGACGAGCGGCACCAGGATGGGGATGAACACGATCAGGGCGGCGGTGGTCTCGAGGAAGGTGCCGACGATCAACAGCAGCACGTTCACCAGCAGCAGCAGCACCAGCGGGTTGTCGCTGATGGTGAACAGCGCGTTGCCGACGAGCTCGGGAATGCGCTGCCGGGCGAAGACGAACGCAAGCGGCTGCGCGGCGGCGATCACGAACATGATCAGCGAGGTGACGAGAGTGGCCTCGACCAGGGTCTTGGGGATCGAGCGCCAATCGAGCTCGCGGTAGATGAACGCGCCGGCGATGAAGGCGTAACCGACCGCGACGGCGCTGGCTTCGGTGGCCGTGAAGATGCCGCCGAGGATGCCGCCGAGGATGATCAACGGCGTGAGCAGCGCCCAGAACGCCGACACGAAGCCCTTGCCGACCGCCCGCAGGCCCTGCCACTCGTGGGCGGCGTAGTTGCGTCGGCGGGAGATGACGTAGGTGAGGATCATCATCCCGATGCCGAGCAGGATGCCCGGTACTGCTCCGGCGAGGAACAGCGCGCCGACCGAGACCTGCGCCAGGATGCCGTAGAGGATGAGGGGGATCGACGGTGGGATGATGGGTCCGACCGTGCTGGAGGCGGCCGTGACTGCGGCGGAGAAGTCTTTGTCGTAGCCGTCCTCTTCCATGGCCGGGATGAGCACCCCGCCGACCGCGCTGGCGTCGGCCACGGCCGAGCCGGAGATGCCGGCGAAGAACATCGACGCTTGGATGTTCACCAGCGCCAGACCGCCACGGAGCCAGCCGACGAGCTTGACAGCGAAGTCGACCAGGCGTTTGGTGATGCCGCCGGTGCTCATGAGCGAGCCCGCCAGCACGAAGAGCGGCACGGCCAGCAGCGGGAACGAATCGGTGCCGGCGAACATGCGGCTAGGCAGCAACACCAGGCGGCTGCCGCTGGCGAGCATCGCGACGATGGCGGTGACGGCCAGGACGAACGCGATCGGCAAGCCGAGCAGGAGCAGCACCGCGAACACCAGCAACATCAGGATCGGGATGGAGAACGGCGCCGTCCAGCCTGCCAACTGCGCGAAGACCGGCCACCCGAGGCCACGACCGAAGACGACGGCGGCGAGCAGGAGCCAGCCCGCGGCGAAGGCGATGGTGAGGGCAGCGTGCGGCCGCTCGCGCCATGCGCGCAGCAGCGCCTCGGTCGAGAAGAGCACGAGGAGCACGCCGGATAGGGGGATGGCGGCGTTCGGGAGGCTCATCGAGACGCGCATCGCCGGGCTCAGCTGGGCCAGGTTGCGCTGCACCAACTCGATCCCGCTGATCGCCATGGTCAGGCCGAGCAGCAGGACCACGGCCGCTAGGAAGGCTTGCAGCGCGGCGCGCTTGCGCGGTGTGAGGCGTGGCGCCAGGAGGTCGACCCCGACGTGTCCGCCCCGGTAGTACGCCAGCGCCCCGGCGGCGAAGGTGAGGAAGACGAGCAGGTAGCGGCTGAGCTCTTCGGACCAGGTGAGCGGCGCGCGCGCGACGTAGCGGAACCAGACCTGCAGGATGACCGTGACGCTCATGACCAGCAGGGCGCTACCGAGGACGAGCTCCAGGGCGCGGCCGAGGACGCGGTTGAGGTGCGAGAGAGCGGTCAGCATCGTCGCGCGGCGGCTCCCTTACGGCAACCGCTTCCGGATCAACCGGATCTGCCCGCGGTGGTTCAGCTCGTCCT
>CAZNDQ010000721.1:0-1915 GCA_964571825.1 uncultured Planctomycetales bacterium
CGTACCCCGCCGGCCCGACCGCCGGCGAGCGGTACAGCACCACCAGCGCCCCCGCGAACACCGGCACGCCGATCCCCGCGCACACCGCCGCCGCGCGCCGCACCGCGCCGAACCACGCCCACCCCTCCGCCCAGCGCAGCACAACGTACGTCACCGCGCCGCCGAGCAGCGCGAACACCGTACACGACGCACCCAGCCACGGCCGGTACCGCCCCAGCACCAGCAACCACGTCGGCGGCACCGTCAACGCCGCAACGAACACGAACATCGCCGCCAGAAACGTTTCGGGATGCTCGGCCCCCGCGCGCCGCCGCACCACGCCCCTCCAGAACCCATAGAGCGCGGTGAGAACAACGCCCAGCGCCGTCCACAGAATCGCGTGCGAAACGATGATCCGCGCCGCTTCCCCCGGCAGCAGCAGCGGCGGCAGGTCCCCACTGCCGAAATGCCGGCCCACCCGCGCGATCATCAGCGCCGACTCGACCGCGCCGACGCACAGCCCCCCGAGCCAGCCGATCACCAGCCCCGCCCCCCAGAACGTGCGCTTCCGGAAAACCCGAACGCCAACAGCATCGACGCTCGCGCTCGAAGATACGGAGCCCGCTCCTTCATCCGCGCCGTTCGGCTGGTCGGCCATGTCCGCAGCATACCCCGCGGCCCACCGACCCTCCATCGCCCGCGCCCCCTCGCGCGCGCCGACGGATCACCGCCGCCTACTTCGATGTGAGTTCGATCGTCGCCTGCCAGTCATCCGGCGGCGCGGTCTCGGCGTATTCCGCGATCTGCTCCAGGTAGATGCCGGCGCACAGGTCCTCCGGCCGCAGCGCCATCGTCGCCGCGAACGCCTCCCGCGCCCGCCCCCACTCGCGCCGCCGAAACAACTCCAGCGCCGCCGCGAACCGTTCCGCGTGCTCCCGCATCGCCCCGTTCACCTCCCCCGCGCGCCCCAGCAGCTCATACACCGACACCCCCTCCGCCTTGCCCACCACCCGGATCCGCCCCAGCTCGCGGAACACAAACCCGCCCCCCGCGCGCAGCACCGTCGGCTCCGCCACCGCGATCCGCGTCCCGAACGCCTTGTTCGCCGGCTCCAGCCGCGCGCCGAGGTTGATCGCGTCCCCGATCGTCGTGTAGTCCCGCTTCGCCTCCGACCCGTAATCCCCGACGAACACGTTCCCCGTACTGATGCCCACGCGCATACTCAGCGCCGCCATCGGCCCCGCCAGCTCCGCGTGCGGCGGGTTCTTCTTCAACTCCTCCAGCGCCACGAAACATTCCAGCGCCCCCGCGCACGCCTGTGCCGCGTGCTCCTTGCACGGATAGATCGGCGCGTTGTAAAACGCGAAGATCCCGTCCCCCATGAACTTGTTGATCAGCGCCTGATGCCGCTGCAACACGTCGCTCATCGCCCCCAGATACGGGTTGAGGATCATCTGCGTCTGCCGCGCGCCGAGCTGCTCGCTCAGCGTCGTAAACCCCTTCAGATCGCTGAAGAAGCACGTCACCTCGCAGTCCGCCGGCGACAGGTCCAGCCGATCCGCCCGCTCCGCGAGCTGCCGCGCCACCGCCGGCGAAACGTACGTCGCCAGCGCCTTCGAGAACCGCCGCTTCTCCCGCTCCTCCGTCAACTGTCGATACACCGTCACCCCGCCCCACGCCGCCGCCGCCGCCAGCACCGGCCCCACCAGCGCCATGCACACGTCCCCCACCCGATAGAGCACCAGCGCGTTGAGCACCACGTACGCCGCATTCACCCCCAGCATGATCAGCACGCCGCTCACCGCCGGCGTCAGCGCCGCCGCCAGCCCGACGACCAGCCCGCACGCCGCGATCGCCAGCAGGTCCAGCCCCCGCCCCGCCGCCCGCGGCATCCGCCCCGCCAGCATCTGGTTGATGATGTTCGAGTGCACCATCA
>CAZNDQ010000722.1:0-1915 GCA_964571825.1 uncultured Planctomycetales bacterium
TCCCGGGCTCCAAGGATCGCCGCATTCCGCGCGACCAGCTCATCCGCTTCATGCGCGCCCACGGCATGCCGCTCGACGGCCTCGAGACCGGCCGGCGCCGGATCCTCATCGTCGACCACGACGCGGACCTCGCCGCCCTCCTCGCCCGCACGCTGGCCGCCGACTTCAACTTCGACGTGAAAATCGCCGGCAGCGCCTTCGAGGCCGGCGCACTCGCCGAGTCCTTCCGTCCGCAGGTGATGGTCATCGACGTCTCGCTGGGCGACTTCAACGCCCGCCAGCTCTGCCACCACCTGCGCAGCGAACCGCATCTGCAGAGCATCAAGCTCGTTGCCACCAGCGGCGGCATGACCGACGGCATGGGCCACGGCCTGCTGCAGGAGGGCTTCAACGCCTACCTCGCCAAGCCCTTCGAGGTCCGCCCGCTCGTCAAACTGATCGAGGAAACCGTTGGAGCCGCCGGATAGGCACCGCAACCCGAACCGCGAAGTTCAGCCCATCACTTCTGAAAGATCGTCCGCCCCCGGTAGGCGTACTTGCTCAGCCGGTTGTTCACGTACAGCGCCTCGAGGATGAACTCGACCGCGCTCGCCAGCAGCGCCGGCTGCTGAAAGTCCGCCTCCACCGCCATGCACAGCTTCACCGCGTTCTTTTTCAGCGCCGGGATCTTCTCCGCCGCCGCGACGAGTTCCTCCGCGCGAACGTCATCGCCGACCTGCAGGTTGACCTTCCCCCCGCGGAAGTGCTCGACCACCGGATCGAGGTCGTCCAGCTCCAGGTGCGTCGCGAACACCTTCTTCACCGCCTCGCCGAAGAGCGCGGCGATCAGCTTGTCTTCGGCGTGCTCATCGTCCGCCAGCAGCAGCTCGATCTTCCCGCGGCAGCTCGCCGCCAGGTGCTCCAGATCGCACGCCCGCGGCACGACCCACTTCTCCCCGCAGAGGATCGCCCGCCGCTCCGCGCTTGACACCATGTTCTCCGCGTTGGCGATCGACACCCGCGCCGACACGCCCGACTGCTGGTTGATATGCGGGTTCTGCCGTGCCTGGTGCGCCATTTCCTCGATCACTTCGAGCATGAACCGCGGCACCGCGATCCGCCGCTCCGCCCCGTTCCGCTCCAGCCACGCGTTCTGCTGCGTGATGGCCATCGCCTGCGCCGCGCTGCGCGGATAGTGCGTGCGGATCACCGAGCCGATGCGGTCTTTGAGCGGCGTGACGATCCGCCCGCGGTTCGTGTAGTCCTCCGGGTTGGCCGTGAACACGGCGCAGATGTCCAGCGGCAGCCGTACCGGAAAGCCGCGAATCTGCACGTCGCGCTCCTGCAGGACGTTGAACAGCCCCACCTGGATCCGCGGCGCAAGGTCGGGCAGCTCGTTGAGCGCGAAGATGCCGCGGTTCGTCCGCGGCACCAGCCCGAAGTGGATCACCGCCTCGTCCGACAGGTACCGCCCCTCCGCGTGCCGCACGAGGTCGATCTCACCGATCAGGTCCGCGATCGTCACGTCGGGCGTCGCCAGCTTCTCATGGAACCGTTCTTCGCGGTGCACCCAGCGGATCGGCGTCGCCTCGCCGTGCACCTCGATCAGCCGCCGCGTCCGCGCCCAGCGCGGCGCCAGCGGGTCGTCCAGCACGTCGCTCTCCGCCGGCGTCGGCGAATACTCGTCGAGCAATTGCGGCAGCATCCGCGCCAGCCGCGTCTTCGCCTGACCGCGCAGCCCGAGGATCAGCATGTCATGCCGCGAAAGGACTGCGTTGATGAGCTGCGGGATAACCGTTTCCTCGTAGCCGACCAGCTCGGGAAACAGCGGCTCGTGTGCTTCCAGCCGACGGATGAGGTTCTCGCGCAGCTCGTCCTTGACGCTGCGCGCGCGATAGCCGCTCTGCCTGAGTTCTCCCAGCGTTGCCGGACGTGA
>CAZNDQ010000723.1:0-1914 GCA_964571825.1 uncultured Planctomycetales bacterium
GCGAAATTGATGCAACTGCACAAATCCAGCGCCCGAAAAAAGGTCACACACGAAAGCCGACTACAAACAACGCAAAATAAGGACTTACGTGGTCTGTCGCGAGCACTCTGAAAAATGCTGAGCGCCGTTTTCCGGCTCCCTGGGCCGGTTTGAATAACCTGCCGGCCGTGGACGTCCAACCCCACATGGCCGCCCAACTTACAGCTCGACGCCCCCGCCCCTGGCAGAGTACACTGCCCGCTGACCCCGGTGGAGGACACGCAATGGGCTGGTTGGACGGGCTGGACGGGCTGTTTCTCGACTTTTATGGGACGGTGGCCGGAGGCGACCGCGCGGCCGTCGAGCGCGTCTGCGCCCGCGTTGTCGCCGACCTTGGTCTGCAACCACTCACCCCGCAGCAACTTGCGCACGACTGGGGCCACGCCTTTTTCGCCGTCATTGAGCGCGCCAACGCCGCCGACTTTCTCACCCTCGCCGAATGCGAGCGCGTCTCGCTGCGGCAAACCCTTGCCCGTATGGGAGTTACGGCCGACGTCGAGCCCTATGTCGCCGCGCTGATCGAATACTGGCGGGCCCCGCCACTCTTCGACGATGCGGCCCAAACCCTTATGGCGCTTAACCTTCCGGTCTGCTGCGTGTCCAACATCGACACGGCCGACCTGGACGCGGCCTGCCGCCTCCACAACCTGAGATTCTCCCATGTCGTTACCTCCGAATCGGCAAGGAGTTACAAGCCGCACGGCGACATCTTCCGCCGCGCGCTGCAGCAGACGGGCTGGGATCCCGCGCGGGTGGTGCACGTGGGTGATTCGCTGCACAGCGACGTCTCCGGCGCTCAGCGCGCCGGCCTGCGCGCAGTCTGGCTTGAGCGCGAAAATCGCATTCTCGACATCGGCCGCGCGGCCCCCCACGGCCGGATCGCGTCATTGCGGGAGTTACTGGACTGAAAAATCATTAACATGTGTTGACTTTTGATTTGTGCCGAGTATATTAGGGACGTGGGATCCTGCGGCGAACCGCGGGCCGGAGTACTCGGCGAGGCGAAGTCCTTAGGGAGGACAGGGTTATGAACACGCACAGAGCCGGGAAAGTGATCGGGGCAACGGGTGCGGCGCTGATGGGGTTCGCGCTCTGGCCCAGCGAGGCCAGCGCGGATCACCGGTATTACAGCCGGTACCGAAGTGGCTGCTCGACAAGCACTTATGTCTACACGGCGCCGCGCTGCGACGACGTGGTGATCGTCGAGCGGGATTGTGCGCCGGCGCCGGTCGTAGTCTATCGAGACTACGACTATTACAGGGCACCACGGGTGGGGTTCTCGTTCAGCTACAACCGCTACCCTTCGTATCGGAGCTATGATCGCGGGTATGCGCGGGGCTTCAGCTTCGGCTATCGGAGCGGCGGGTACAGCCACCGGAGTTACGCCTACGGGCATCGCGGCGGATATCGCGGGCACTGTCGGTAAGTGCTTGTCAAATAACAGCCTGTGCCGCGCGATGAACTCGGGGAGGCGCGGCCAGGCGATCAGGCGGAGGTCAGCGGCCGGGTTGCGGCGTTTGTCGTCGGCGCTCTGTCGGCGCGGTGTGCCGGCGATTGCAGCCTGAGCGCAAGACCACCAACCACAAGGACCTGCGCTTTCCCTCGGGAGGTGCAGGTTTTTGTTTGCGCGAAGAACGGTCGCCTGTAAGTCCTTTGTTTCGATCGAGGCGGGTCGGTCGTAAGCCCTTATTTTGCGTGGGGAAAACTACCGTAAGTGCTTGTTCTTCCAGGGGGCAGCCATGTGGGCGTTGAAACGTCTACGGCCGGCGGGTTCTTCAAACCGGCCCAGGGAGCCGGAAAACGGCGCTCAGCATTTTATTGAGTGCTCACGCGAAGCGCGCAAGTCCTTATTTTGCGTTGTATTTGGCCGGTTTT
>CAZNDQ010000724.1:0-1912 GCA_964571825.1 uncultured Planctomycetales bacterium
CAGCTCCGCCACGTTCATCTTCTGCAGGTCCTTGATGTGCAGCTCGCCCCGCTTGACCTGCTCGTATTTGGCGTGCGTCTCCGCGTCGATCCCCCCGGTTTCGTCGAAGTCGTGCTCGGGACGTTCCCTGCCCATCTTCCCCGTTACCTCCTGCTCGAGGTCGTCGTTGCCGAACGTAATGTCCGCGTCGTCCCGGTCGATGTGATTCGCCGGTGTGCCCGTCTTCCGCCGTGTTACTTTGGGTCGGCTACCTGTCGCCTTGGCCATTGCTCGTCCTCCCCGGCGTTTGTCTCACGCCGGATTCCTTTCTTGATTCTTGCAGTACGGGCGTCTGCTGACGGATGGTTCTACGATGAACGTCCACCGATGGGTCTGGGCGTTTGCGGCTTTCGTCGCACGCGCCGCCCGACGCAGCGCCTTGATGTCATCACGAACTTATGCGTCCCTGTGGGCAAGCCTGAGTATCTGGGTGGCCAGATGCGCCACTTGTCCACGAAGCGCATCCGGGTTGGAGTTGTTCGTTACTATATGATCGGCCATTCTCCTCTTCTGGTCAAGCGGTTTCTGCATCCGTTCCCGTCGCCGCAACTCCTCCACGTCCCAGCCGCGCTCCTCCCGCACCCGAGCCGCTCGCTGATCCTCCGGCGCATCCACGAAGATCACCGCGTCGCATTCCGCATCCAGACCCGCCTCATAGAGCAGCGGCGCGTCCAGTACATAGAACGCCGCGCCCCCGTCCGCCTCCAGCCGCTCGATCAACTCACGCCGCAGCGCGCCGATCCGCGGGAATAACAACCCTTCCAGACGCCGTCTCTCGCCTTCGTCGGCAAACACCTTCCGGCCGACGGCCGCTCGATCAACTCTGCCCTGCTCGTCCAGGATCCCCGTGCCCCACCACTCCACCAGCGTCCGCAACACCGCCGGCTCACCCAGCGCCTCGTGCGCCAGCTTGTCCGATTCAATCACCACGCCCCCGTATTCGGACAGCATCCGCCCCACCAGCGACTTGCCGGCGCCGATCCCCCCGCTCAAACCTATCACCGGTTTGCGCGATGTTCTGCCCACTGTCCGCCTGACCGTCCCGTCGCCCGAACGCCGCCCGGCCCAACGTATTACCAGAAACGCGTTCCCTCCCCGTGTCCCCCTTCGACCCGGCGCCTCGCCCCAAACCGATCATCGAACTGTGGCGAAACGCGCGGCCGGCCGCTCGACAAGCATGACGCCCCGAAGGTCAATCTTATGCTTGCGGATTGATCAGGCGCGGATGTGGGAACTATCGGTTGAAGTGTCCGCCCGGCTTTCGCGCTCTTGCCGGACCGACTCTCCACATAGTCTAGTGCAAGCCACACGGCTTGTCACCCCCCTTCCCAAAAAATTTCAAGAACCCGGCCGCGCCCGCGACCGCCGCTCAGAACAGTCGGCTTTCCCGCACCTCGATCCGGTTCCCGTCCGGGTCGCAGGCGTGCAGTCGCCGGCTCCCACCCCCCAGTCCCGTCAACGGGAAAAACTCCAGCCCGTTCTCCTCCATCAGTCGAACCAGCGTATCCAGCGACCGCACCGCCACGATCGCCCGCACCGGAACATTGTCCACTTCCGCACGATCACACAGCCGGATACAGATCCGCCGCTTCTGCCCCTCAAAGCACAACGTTGGCCGCTCGTCCTCCGACGCCGCCGGCCCGGGCGGCGCGACCTCGATCAACCCCAGGTACCGCGTATAGAACTCCCGATGCAGCTCGTCCTGCATCACCGACCCTTCCAGCCAAACGTCGGCGACCGCCTCAACCTCGTTTTCGCTTTTCTCCCGTGCCATTCACGCCTGCGCCCAGCCGGCCCCGCAGCACCCACAGCACACTCACCGTCACGGCCACGCCCGTCACGTCAACGAGCACGTCATCCAGCTTGCCCGACC
>CAZNDQ010000725.1:0-1912 GCA_964571825.1 uncultured Planctomycetales bacterium
CCGAGACGGGGTCGCGCCAGCCCAGGAACCCTCCTCCCGAGGCGCGGGCGATCCTCAACAGCGTTTTTCTGCACTATGCGCGCGCGGCGGGGCTTGCTGCGGCCATCCTGCACATGGCGAAAATCACGCCGATGTACAAGATCGACGAGGAGCAGCGCGAGGCGGCGCGACGCCTGATCTTTGACGCGCGGGACGAGGTTGCCGACCCGCTGCTGGCGTTCATTGCGCTGTTCCCCGAAGAAAGGGCCGGCGCACCGCGCGAACAGCGTCACGCGGCCACGGCCGAGGAGCGGCTCAAGAACCGCATCGTCGACGGGGACCGGCAGGGACTCGAAGCGGACCTGGAGGAGGCGCTGGCGACGCACAAGCCGCTGGACATCATCAACAACATTTTGCTCGACGGGATGAAAGTCGTCGGCGAGCTTTTCGGCGCGGGGCAGATGCAGTTGCCGTTCGTCCTGCAATCGGCCGAGACGATGAAGGCAGCCGTGGCCTTTCTCGAGCCGCGAATGGAACGCGTGAGCGGGGAGGCGAAGGGCAAGCTGGTGCTGGCGACCGTCCGCGGCGACGTGCACGACATCGGCAAGAATCTCGTCGACATCATTCTGACGAACAACGGCTATCAGGTGTTCAACCTCGGCATCAAGCAGCCGCTGGCGAGCATTCTCGACGCGCATGAGCATCACGGGGCCGATGCGATCGGCATGAGCGGGCTGCTGGTCAAATCGACCGTCGTGATGAAGGAGAACCTCGAGGTGATGAATGAGCGTGGGCTGCGCGTGCCGGTGATCCTCGGCGGCGCAGCGCTGACGCGCAAATACGTCGAGCAGGATCTGCGGGCGGTATACGACGGGCCGCTCTTCTACGCCAGGGACGCCTTCGAGGGGCTGCGACTGATGGACGCGGTGATGGCCGGCGAGGCCGAGCCCGACGCCGAAGTAGAGGCACTTCTGGCCGAGGAGCGCCCACGGCGCGTCGCGCGGACACTCGATGAGCGGCAGGCTGAGGCGCCGACCACGGCCATCGCGCAGCGATCCAGCATCTCGACCACCGTGCCCGTGCCGCAGCCGCCCTTCTGGGGTTCCCGCGTCATTGAACGCATACCGCTCCGCGCCGTCCTCGGCTACCTCAATGAGGTGATGCTCTTCCAGCTCCAGTGGCAATACAAGAAGGCGGGGCGCCCGGCGGATGAATTCAAACGGTTCATCGACGGCGAAGTGCGGCCGATCTATCGCGATCTCGTGGCGGAGTGCGAACGAGACGAGATCCTCCTGCCGCGGGCGGTCTACGGATACTGGCCGGTGCAGGCGGACGGCAATGAGCTGGTGGTCTATTCGCCGGACGACCGGCATACCGAGCTGACGCGATTTCGCTTCCCGCGGCAGCCAAGCGAGCCAAACTGGTGCCTGGCCGATTTTTTCCGCCCGGTGGAGTCGAGGGAGATGGACGTCGTCGCGCTCTCGATCGTGACTGTCGGGCAGCAGGCGAGCGACACCGCGCGCCACTGGTTTGAGCAGAACCGCTACCGCGATTACCTGCACCTGCACGGGCTCGGCGTGGAGACCGCCGAAGCGCTCGCCGAGTACATTCACAAGCAGGTGCGAATCGAACTGGGAATCGCCGGCGAAGACGCGCGCGACCTGCGCAAGCTGCTGCAACAGGGCTACCGCGGCTGTCGCTTCAGTTGGGGATACCCGGCCTGCCCCGACCTCGAGGAGCAGACCAAGCTCTGGCCGCTGCTGAGGCCGGAGCGGATCGGCGTCAGCCTCAGCGAGGAGTTTCAACTCCACCCGGAGCAGTCGACATCGGCGCTGATCTGCCACCACCCCGACGCGCGGTACTTCAAGGCATAAACCGGGGTGCGCCGCCGGCATCAGGGATTGCGGCCGTCCCGTTCCTCCCCGCTCATGAT
>CAZNDQ010000726.1:0-1909 GCA_964571825.1 uncultured Planctomycetales bacterium
GAGAGGTCGCGGCTGGTGAGGAGAATCTGTCCTTCGTCGGCGTGGATTTCGGCGAGTTGTCCGCCGGGCATGAGGAGGCGGACTTCCATCTCTTCGAGGTGGAGTTCGTTGTCGCCGAGGGGTTCCCAGGTGGTGGCGCGGAACTGGAGTCGTTCGCGGCGGGTGCGGGGGTCGTAGAGGGTGACCCAGGCTTTCTTGCCGCCGCGGAGGGGCATGCCCTCGACGGTGAGGGTTTTTTCCTCTTCGAAGGGTTTGACATCGCCGTCGGGGAGTTCGGTGTTGAGTGCGGCGACGAGTTCGCCGAGGTCATCCTGCTTCTGTGGGCCGGCGCCGCCGGTGGCGAGGTGATAGACGAAGAAGAGGACGACGATGACGGCCAGCGTCGAGGCCATGAGCAGGAGTTTCTTGAGCATCGGATTTCCTCGACTGCCGGCCGGGCGGGCGGCCCGGATCATCGGCATCGTAGTCGGCGGCCGGCTTCGTGTCTCAGCCGACGCGGCTGCGGGCGTCGGCGAGCAATGCCTGTCGGAGCAGCAGTTCTTCGACGACCTCGCGGAGAACGCCGTGTCCGCCGGCGCGGCGCGTCACCCAGTGTGCGCGCATGCGGATGGCGGGATCGGCGTCGGCCGGGGCGACGGCGAGGCCGACAGCCTGCATTGCGGCGGCGTCGGCGAGATCGTCGCCGATGAAGCACGTCTGGTCGGCGGACAGGCCGAGCGTGCGCAGCACGTCGTCGAGCACGGCGCGTTTGTCGGCGGCGCCCTGGTGGACGATCTTCACGCCGAGTGCGTCCATCCGCACGCGGACGGCGTCGCTGCGGCGGGCGGAGATGACGGCGAGATCGCGCCCGGCCGCCTGCCAGAGCTTGACGGCGGTGCCGTCGGCGACGTGGAAGCGCTTGATTTCGCGTCCGGCGTCGTCGAGGACGATCCGGCCGTTGGTCAGGACGCCGTCGACGTCGGTGACGAGGAGTCGGATGCGCTGGGCGGCGGAATCGGAGATCGTCATGACGTTGCCCGACCAGCGGTGCGTGCCACACCCACCCCGGCTGCGGCGAATCGAGGATTATCGCGGAAGCGGCGGCGTGATTCAACCGCGGCGGGTCGGCCGCGTGGCGCGGATTTTGCGGTAAGCGGCTGTCGGGGCGGTGGTTAGGTGTATCCGTGGGGGTGGGTGCTGTGCCAGCGCCAGGCGGAATCGATGATGGCGGTGATGTCGGTGTGGCAGGGGGACCAGCCGAGTTCGCGTTGGATGCGGTCGGGGCCGGCGTAGAGGCTGGGGGGATCGCCGGGTCGGCGCGGCGCGGGCGCGGCGGGGATGGGGTGGCCGGTGATGCGGCGGGCGGCATCGATGACTTTGAGGACGCTGGTGCCGCGGCCGGTGCCGACGTTGTACGCGAGCGGGGTCGCCGGGCGGATGGCGTCGAGGGCGAGGAGGTGGGCGGAGGCGAGGTCATCGACGTGGATGTAGTCGCGGATGCAGGAGCCGTCGGGGGTGGGGTAGTCGGTGCCGAAGATGCTGACGCGGTCGCGCCGGCCGAGGGCAACCTGGAGGATGATGGGGATGAGGTGCGTTTCGGGGTCGTGGTGTTCGCCGATCGTGGCGTCGGCGGCGGCGCCGGCGGCGTTGAAGTAGCGAAGGGCGGCGGAGCCGAGGCCCCAGGCGGCGGCGCTGTCGCGCAGCATCCACTCGATGGTGAGCTTGGTGTGGCCGTAGGGATTGATCGGCGATTGCGGGAGGTCTTCGGTGATGGGCAGGCTGGCGGGGACGCCAAAGGTGGCGCAGGTGCTGCTGAAGACGAGCCGCGCGACGCGGTGGCGCTGCATGGCGTCGAGGAGGGTGAGCGTGGCGGCGACGTTGTTGCGGTAGTACTTGAGCGGCTCGCGGACGGATTCGCCGACGTCGAGGC
>CAZNDQ010000727.1:0-1905 GCA_964571825.1 uncultured Planctomycetales bacterium
CGAGGTGCGCGCTCTTCGCTTCCCGCAGCAGGTCCACGTTCTGAAGCAGGAACACCCGTTCGATCAGGTCCAATTCGTACCTCGCGTCTCTGGTGATCGCTTCACCGAGTGTGGCCGCGGCGCAGCGTGCGATCCACGCGTCCTCGTCCGCGGTGAGCGGCCGCACGGAAATCTCCAGCGGCTGCGCGTCCGCCGCCGGCTGGCCGTTGGTAGTGAGAAACTCGATCTGTCGGAACGTAGCGTGCCCGAGCGTCGTCTCGAGCCACTCGATCGCGTTCGCCCGCGCACGCGCGTCCTTGCCGCTCAGCGTCTGGAAGCAGCGATGGATGCCGTCGGGCGCGTGCACGAGGCCGAGCGCGCGGAACGCCGTCTCGCGCCGTTCCTCGAGTGATTCGGCGAGCGCACGCCGCAGCAGCGTGACGCGCGGCTTCGTGGCATCACCCGCCGATGCATGCGCGGCCGCGTACCGCTGCGCGGCCGCCACCTCGCGTGCGACCAGACGCTCGACGGCCGGAGCAGGGAAGGGCAGATCCGGATGCGCGGCCCGCAGCTTTCCCAGCGCCTTGATCAGACGGTAATCCAGCACCTGGTCCGTTTCCGTGGCCAGTGCGGCCTCGAACAGCACCTCGATCGTACGCGGCGATGGGATGCGTGCGAGCACAGACGGGATGGTACGCCGTACCACCGGGTCTTCGCGTACATCGAGCAGCCGCGCCGCCAGTGCCGGGACGATCGCTTCGCCGCACGCGGCGAGCGCAGCGCGTGCGGCCTCACGCGTTTCGGGTCGTCGCAGCGACGACACCATGCGCGGCACAAGGGATTCGTCCCGCAGCCAGCCGGCCGCGCGCAAGGCCGCGGTGGCCACCCGCGCATCGGCATGTTCGAGCAGCGGTTCCACCTGCGCGGCCGCATCGGGAACGCGGAGCGCTGCGGCTGCGAGTGCGTTCTCTACGACGGCCTCTTCATCGCGTGCCGCAGCGGGCGTGTACGCGGCGCGCGCGGCCGCGAACTCGTCCTCCGTGGCGTTCGCGACCAGCCAGCCCAGCGCAGCCGTACGCACCTGCGTATGCGTCGAGCGGAGTAGCTCGGCGACGCGCTGTCCGCGTGTGGCCCCGTCGGAATCGAGCCATGCGGACACCGCGGCATCGCGTACCTCCGGGTCGGGATCCGCGAGTGCCGCCTGCAGCGCCGCACCTGTCACCGGCAGCCGGCCGATCAGCGCGGCCGCGCGCGTGCGCAGACCCGCATGCGGACTGCCGAGGAGTTCGGTGAGCTCGGACTCGAGGCTGCGGAGGTCACTGGCGGGCGCCTGGCCGGCGAGGTCGAGCGCGAAGGCGGCGCGTGCGGGGTCGCCGCTCGCGAGTGCCTTGCGTACGACCGGCAGGGTGGTGGCGTCGAGCAGCGAGGCGAACACGCCGCGCAGGCTCGCGAACCGGCCTTCCATGGCCGCGCGCAGCGTGTGCACGTACTCGCGCTTCGAGCGGAAGGCGAGGGCGAGCCACAGCAGCGACAGGCCGAGCCCCACCCACGCCGTCTGACGGTAGTCCATGAACAGCAGCAGCACCGGAATCAGCAGCCCCGATGCCGCCTTGCCGATCCCCTTCTCGACCGCCACGTCGATGTACGCCTTGGCGCGCAGCTTCAGGTCCTCGGGGACCGGCACGTACAGGATCTCGCGGCCCGCCCGTTCCGCGGAGTAGCGCAGGCTGGTCTCCGCGCCCTTCGCGAAGACCGCCGCCCACAGACCCCAGAAAAGGACCATTCCCAGTGTAGCGGCCACCATCATGGCCGGCAGCATGAGCACCGCGGCCACCATGCCGAAGCGGCGCAGCAGCGGCTGGAGCCCGGCCAGTGCAACGAGAGGCAGCCACTGTGTGGCCGCGTTGAACTTCCCCTGGAACGCGG
>CAZNDQ010000728.1:0-1904 GCA_964571825.1 uncultured Planctomycetales bacterium
AGCGCGCCCTCGGCGTCGAGCCGTTCAAGGAGCTGTTTGCGCACATCCGCATGATTTACCGCAAGCAGAAGATGCGGGAGACATTGCTCCAGGAGTTCCGGGCGTACGTCGTGCCTCAGCACAAGCCAAAGGACCTGATTGACGACGTTGTTCTGCCGTACTCCGACGCGTACAAGGAGATCACGACTGCCAGCTTCGAGAGCGCCAGTCACGCCGAGAAGATCAACGGGCTGCTTCGCTGGCTCGGCCAAATCGACAACTTCGACTGGACGCCGCCGGCGATCAAGTTCCTCACCGACCACCGCAATGAGCCGCAGGTCCTGCTGCGCTTCCTGACGGACCTGGAGCGGCTCGCGGCGGCGATGATGATCATGCGCGTGGACATCACGAAGCGGATCGAGCGCTATGGTCGGCTCCTGACGGCGATGGCGAAGGGCGAGGACCTGAACGCCGACCCGTCGCCGCTGCAACTCACGGCCGAGGAACGCGCAAAGGCGACGGCGGCGTTGGACGGTGACATCTACGACGTGAAGAACGTCCCGCGCTACGTGCTGCTGCGGTTGGACGCCGTGCTCTCGGGGGGCGAGGCTCATTACGACCTTCCCGTAATCTCGATCGAGCACGTGCTTCCGCAAACGCCGAAGTTGTCGAGCAAGTGGCTGGTCGATTTCGCGGATGAGGCGAAGCGCGCGGCCCTCGTTCATCGGCTGGGCAATCTCGTGCTGTTGTCCCGACGGAAGAACACGGCGGCCTCGAACTACGACTTCGAGGAGAAGAAGTCGAAGTACTTCACGGGTAAGGGCGGCGTTTCCCCTTTCGCGCTGACGACCCAGGTTCTGCGCGAGCCGGTTTGGACGCTGGAGGTGATTGAACGGCGACAGCGCGAGCTGTTGGGCAAGCTGGCGGATCTTTGGCGACTGCGATGAACGACGAGCGCTCAATCTCTGGTCAATCGCTGCATCTCGCAAGCTCGACGGGCATGTCGTAATCCAACGGCGTACATAACGGGCAGAGAGCGCCGACCCGCGCGTTATGCCGTGACGAGCGGGTGGTCTAGGAGTCTGCCCATGCCGAAGCGCACGGATGCGCTGCTCGATCCCGCCGAACGCCGCCGACAGGTCGCATCGATCCTCGCACGCGGCGTCACCCGCTGGCGCCGGCAAGCGCGGGCAACCACGATCAGCGATGCTCAGGAATCTGCGCCCGTGACCGAAAATCGCCTTGAGCTTTCCCGCGAAACGAGGCTCAGTGTGTCCGACGGTACCCGCGGGTTCACGCCGCGGGACGACGGAGACGACGCATGAAACTGAACCTCGCCAAGGAGCTCGCGGCGCTCGAGCAAATGACGGTCGGCCAACTCCAGCAACGGTACGCCGACGTTTTCGGCGAGGTCGTCCGCAGCCGACACAAGCAGTATCTGATCCGCCGCATCGCGTGGCGGCTCCAGGCCAACGCGGAGGGTGGGCTTTCGGAACGGGCGCTCCGGCGGGCGGAGGAACTCGCGAACCTCGCCGACGTTCGCGTCACCGCGCCACGGGGCGGGCTCGTAGCGGCGCCGGCGGCGGCTACGCGCGTGCCCGTGCCCAACCGGCCGTCTGACCCACGCCTTCCGCCATTCGGCGCCGCGATCACGCGCGAGTACAAGGGGCGGACCATCTACGTCACGGTGCTGCCCGACGGGTTCGAGTACGCCGGCGAGCGCTATCCGTCGCTCTCGGCGGTCGCCAAGGCGGTCACCGGGTCGCACATGAACGGCTTCCGGTTCTTCAAGATCGAGGGCAAGCCGTGAGCCGTATCGAGAGCAACGGGAAGAAGCCAGGGACGGTATCCACGACGCGCTGCGCGATCTACACGCGCAAGAGCAGCGACGAGGGCCTCCAACAGGAGTTCAACTCGCTCGACGC
>CAZNDQ010000729.1:0-1901 GCA_964571825.1 uncultured Planctomycetales bacterium
GATCAAGATCCTGCTGGGGCTGCTCTATCCGACGCGAGGCTGGGCGGCGCTGTTCGGCAAGCCGCCGACGGACGTGGCGATCAAGAATCGCATCGGCTACCTGCCGGAAGAATCCTACCTGTACCCGTTTCTCAACGCGCGCGAGACGCTGGATTTCTACGGGCGGCTGTTTCGCCAGCCGGCGCGGGAGCGCAAGCGGCGCGTGGAGATGCTGCTGGAGATGGTGGGGCTGACGCGCGAGGCGCGGCGCCCGGTGGGCGAGTATTCGAAGGGTATGGCGAGGCGCATCGGGCTGGCGCAGGCGCTGATCAATGACCCCGACCTGCTGATCCTCGACGAGCCGACGAGCGGACTGGACCCGATCGGCACGCGGCTGATCAAGGACCTGATCGTCGATCTGGGCAAGCGCGGCAAAACGATCATTCTTTGCAGCCATTTGTTGGGGGACGTGGAGGACGTGTGCGCGCGGGTGGCGATTCTCTACGGCGGCCTGCAGCGAGCGCTGGGGCGGACGCACGACCTGCTCAGCCGGCAGGAGCTGACGCAGATCACCTGCCGGAAACTGGACGAGCCGACGATGGGCGCACTGCGGCGGGTGCTCAGCGAGCATGGCTACGCGGAGTCGCTCGAGGTACGCAGCCCGACGGAAAAGTTGGAGAACCTGTTTCTGCGGATCGTGCAGCAGGCACAGGCGGAGCGGGTGGAGACGTCGGGCGCGGCGATGGTCGGGAAGATCGCGGACTTCCTGCGGAGCGACGGCGAGGGGGAGCAGTTGGTCGATGTGCTGGTGCAGGCGGGGCGCCGGCCGGTGGTGCCCGAGCCCGTGATGCCCGAGCCGGCGCGCGAGGCGCCGCGGGCGGACGAAGCGGTGATTGCCGACCTGATGGGCAAGGCGGCGCCGCCGGAGACGCAACCCGAGGTGGATGTGCCTCCGGCGATCCCGGCGGACGAGGCGGACCAGGCGCTGATCGAGTCGCTGCTGGCGGACAAGTCGAAAGGCAAGTCGAAGGGTGGCGGCGATGGGTAGGATCTGGGCCGTCGCGCGGCTGACGGTGTCGGAAGCCATCCGACGCAAGGTGGCAATCGTCTTCGTGGCGATGATGGCCGTGACGCTGGCGGGCCTGCCGCTGGTGATGAAAGGCGACGGGACCCTCGCCGGACAGGTCAGCGCCTATCTGGCCTATTCGCTTTCGACGCTGGGGTTTCTGCTGGGAATGTTGACGGTGTTCCTGGCGTGCGGGGCGATCGCCCTCGAAATCAGCAACCGGCACATCTTCATGACGGGAACCAAGCCGCTGCCGCGGTGGCAACTTCTGGCAGGGAAGTTCCTCGGCATCGCGCTGCTGGACGCGGTGCTGCTGGGGGGCGGCGCGGGGATCGTCTACGGGGTGGCGCGGTATATGGGGACGCTGCCCGGGCGGACGGACCAGGACAAACTGGTGCTGCAGAACGAAGTGTTGGCGGCGCGGGGTGGCATCCCCAGCAGCGGTCAAGACTTCTCGGCAGAGGTGGAGGAGCGGTTTGAGCGCATGCGCGAACTGGGGCAGCTCGTCGAGCCGGACGCGGAGACAACGCGCCGCGTGAAGGACGAGATCAAGCTACGACTGCTGCACGACAGCCATCGGGTGCATTTCGGGCAGTCGAAGGTTCACATGTTCGAAAACGTGCTGGTGGACCGCAAGCGGGGCGATTTTCTTCACCTGCGTTACAAGTTCATGGTCGTGCCGCAGCCGCCGCGGGAACAGTGGTCGTACTTCTGGGTCATCGGCGATGCGGAGAAGGGCACGCGACAACTCCCGTTCGCGCGGATGGACCGGATGAACATTGCCGTCGAGCTGCCGATTCCGGTCGAGTTTGTCGCGTCTGACGGGACACTGCGCGTCGAACTGGTCAACATGCCG
>CAZNDQ010000730.1:0-1894 GCA_964571825.1 uncultured Planctomycetales bacterium
GCGAACTACATTCCCCAGGGGATGGAGGTGACGCTGCAGTCGGAGAACGGCATGCTTGGCATGGGGCCGTTCCCCTACGAGGGCGAAGAGGACCCCGACCTCATCAACGCCGGCAAGCAGACCATCACCGAGCTGCCCGGCTCCTCGTACTTCTCCAGCGCCGAGTCCTTTGCCATGATCCGCGGCGGCCACATCGACCTCACCATCATGGGCGCCATGGAGGTCTCCGAGGTCGGCGACCTCGCCAACTGGATGGTCCCCGGAAAAATGGTCAAGGGCATGGGCGGCGGCATGGACCTCGTCGCTTCCGCCAAACGCGTCGTCATCATCATGACCCACACCGACAAGCAGGGCCGACCAAAGCTCCTCCACAAGTGCACCCTCCCCCTCACCGGCGTCCGCTGCGTTCACCGCGTCATCACCGAGTTCGCCGTCTTCGACTTCGAGGGCGGCAAGATGGTCCTCAAGGAACTCGCCCCCGAAATGACCCCCGAAAAACTCCGCGAAATCACCGAGGCCCGCTTCGTTGTCGGCCCGGACGTGATCGAAATGCCCGTTTAGGGCGGTTTGATCCGGAACACCCCGGTTACGCCATTAGACGCGGAACCTGAATTCGGACATTGGCTGCTGGTATTGGTGCGCGATATCATATCCCCGGCCGGAGTGACCAGGAGCGGACGAATGACCGAGGACTTCCTCCCGATTCGCGGCTGGGACCACGTCGAGTTCTACGTCGGCAACGCGCGCCAGGCTGCCCACTTCTACGACAAGGTCTTCGGCTTTCAGCCCGTCGCCAAGCTGGGCCTCGAAACCGGCGTCCGCGACCGCGCCAGCTACATCCTCCAGCAGGGCAACATCCGCTTCGTCCTCACCAGCGCGCTGACCCCCGACCACGAGATCACCCGACATTGCGCCCTCCACGGCGACGGCGTCAAGGTCATCGCGCTCACCGTCGACGACGTCGACGCCGCCGTCGCCGCCGTCAAACAGCGCGGCGCCACCATCGTTCAGGAGCCGACCAGCCTCGAAGACCGCCACGGCGTCCTGCGCGTCGCCGCCATCCGCACCTACGGCGACACCATCCACCGCTTCGTCGAGCGCCGCCACTACCGCGGCCCCTTCGCCCCCGGCTACGAGCCCATCGACTGCGAACCCGCCCGCGGCGTCGGCCTCGCCGCCATCGACCACATCGTCGGCAACGTCGAACTCGGCATGATGAACCACTGGGCGAACTTCTACGCCCGCGTCATGGGCTTCGAACAGCTCACCCACTTCACCGACGCCGACATCAGCACCGAGTACAGCGCCCTCATGTCCAAGGTCATGCAGGACGGCACCGGCAAGGTCAAGTTCCCCATCAACGAACCGGCCGAGGGCAGGCGAAAGAGTCAGATCGAAGAGTACCTCGACTATTATCAGGGCCCCGGCGTCCAGCACATCGCCATGAACACCAAAGACATCTGCGCCACCGTCGAGGCCCTCCGCCGGCGCTCCATCGACTTCCTCCGCGTCCCCGACACCTATTATGAGGACCTCCGCGACCGCGTCGGCAAGATCGACGAGGACTACGATCGCCTCAAGGAACTCGGCATACTGGTCGATCGAGACGAAGACGGCTACCTGCTCCAGATCTTCACGCAGCCGGTGCAGGACCGCCCGACCCTCTTCTTCGAGGTCATCGAACGCCACGGCTCACGCGGCTTCGGCGTCGGAAACTTCAAGGCGCTCTTCGTCTCCATCGAAAAGGAGCAGGCGCGCCGCGGCAATCTCTGACGGACTCCGCTGCGGCGGGCACAGACTCGGAGTGAACGCAATGTCGGAACTGTCAGCCAGGACGTGCGTCCCCTGCCAGGGCGGCGTCCCCGCGCTGAAAGGCGACGAGATCCTTCCACTC
>CAZNDQ010000731.1:0-1892 GCA_964571825.1 uncultured Planctomycetales bacterium
GCCGTCAGGCGGAAGGTGAACAGGTTCCTGAATACGCCGCAGACGACGCATTCGCCCTGCGGGTCGTCGGGGCGGTGGTAGTCGGCGACGGCGTCGACGTCGAGTTCGAAGGCGTCGAGGAGGAAGCGGTCGACGAGGAGCGGGTGGCGCCAGCCGCTGCGGCTCTGGCGGTCGGTCGCCTGGAAGCCTTCGCGCACGTAGTCGACGAGGTCCTGTTCGTTGTTGCAGAGCTGCATGCCGCGGCCGCCGAGGACGTAGCTCGGGCGGAGCAGCACGGGGTAGCCCAGTTCGCCCGCCACCCGCCGCGCCTCGTCAAGGTTGTAGGCGATGCCGTTGGGCGGGCAGAGCAGGCTGAGTTCGCGGAGGATCTGCTGAAAGCAGTTGCGGTCTTCGGCGAGGTCGATGGACTCGGGCTGCGTGCCGATGATCGGCGCGCCGGCGGCCTTGAGGTCGGTGGCGAGGTTGAGCGGCGTCTGGCCGCCGAACTGGACGATCACGCCCGAGAGCGGCGCCCGCGACTGCACGGCGCGGACGACGCGGATCACGTCTTCGTGCGTCAGCGGCTCGAAGAAGAGCACGTCGGAGGTGTCGTAGTCGGTGCTGACGGTCTCGGGGTTGGAGTTGACCATGACGGTGCGGAAGCCGGCGTCGCGCGCGGCCATCGCGGCGTGGACGCAGCAGTAGTCGAACTCGATGCCCTGACCGATGCGGTTGGGGCCGCCGCCGAGGACGATGACGTGCGATTCGTTGGGCAGCGTCAGTTCGTCGAGAAACTCTTCGTGGACCTCGCCCTTGCGCCAGCGGCGGATGGGGGCTTCGTGCGTGTGGTAGCAGTAGGGGGTGCGCGCGGCGAACTCGCCGGCGCAGGTGTCCACCTGGCGAAATGATGCGGGCGAGAGCCGCTCGGCCACCTCGTGGACCTGCTCGGGTGGCACGCCGAGCGCGCCGGCGATCTGCTCGTTGCTGTAGCCGAGGCGCATCGCGCGGCGGAGGAGCTGGCCGTTTTCGGGTCCGGCGATGGCGCCGGCGCCGACAGCCGTCAGCTCATCCTCGAATCCTGCCAACTCGATGAACTGAGCAAGGAACCAGGGGTCGATCTTCGTCAACTCGTGGATGCGCTCGAGTGACCAGCCGCGCTTGACGGCGTAGCGGAGGTAGTAGGGACGGCCCTGGCAGGGGACGGCGAGCTTTTCATGGAGCACTTCGTCGGAGGGCGGCCACTGGCCGGCTGAGGTCTCCTCAGTGTCCGGCGGCGGCTCGCCGAGGATGGTGCCGACGGCGAGGCGGTTCTCTTCGCGCTGTGCGTCCGAGGCCCGTTCCGCGCGCAGTGCCCCTTCGCGGCGGCGCAGGTGGCGCAGCCAAAGGTCGTTGTCGTCGAGGCCGTAGCCGGAGCGCTTGATCTCCATGCTGCGGACGCACTTCTGGAAGGCCTCCTTGAACGTCCGGCCGATCGCCATCGCCTCGCCGACGGATTTCATCTGCGTCGTCAGCGTCTCGTCCGCCTCGGGGAATTTCTCGAAGGCCCAGCGCGGCATTTTGACCACGACGTAGTCGATGGCGGGTTCGAAGCTGGCGAGCGTCTCGCCGGTGATGTCGTTGGGGATTTCGTCGAGGGTGTAGCCGATGGCGAGCTTGGCGGCGATCTTGGCGATGGGGAAGCCGGTGGCCTTGCTGGCCAGCGCGCTGGAGCGCGAGACGCGCGGATTCATCTCGATCACCACCTGCCGGCCCGTCTTCGGACAGACCGCGAACTGGATGTTCGAGCCGCCGGTCTCGACACCGATCGCGCGGATGAGGGCGATGGCCGAATCGCGCATCTGCTGGTACTCGCGGTCGGTGAGCGTCTGTGCGGGGGCGACGGTGATCGAATCGCCGGTGTGCACGCCCATGGG
>CAZNDQ010000732.1:0-1890 GCA_964571825.1 uncultured Planctomycetales bacterium
TCAGCACCGCGGCGAGCATGGCGGCATTGAGCATCATCTTCCCCACGAGGGCCGCAATGCCAAACTGACGCACGTAGAGCCCAACGATATCCAAGCGCGGGTCCCAATCGGGCTTCGGTGGATCGAGCGGCGCGACCGCGTCGAACGCCGAAGTACCCGCGAGGAAGACGATGACGGAATAAACGCCGGATGCTATGAAGAGCCGCCGAGCGACCGGCCGCTGCGCCAGTTGTTGCCAGTGCATTGCGATCAGCAGCACGAGCGACGGAATTGTCTCGGCCAGCATGCGCGGACCGCCGAATGTCAGCGCCCCGTTCCACGCCCACCAGCGTGAAAAGAGCAGCCACTGCCCGGCAAAGCCGATCAACAGACAGACCGCCAGCGGCCGCATCCGCGCCCCGCTCTGCCTCAGTGTCAGCATCGCCGCGACGGGACCGGCGACGAGAAATGGCGAGTAAACTAATAGCCCGCACGTGGGGCTCACCAGGAGTCCAAGCGCCCCTTCCGGCATGAATGCGCTGAACCCCCATGCCGTTTCCTCGCCGTACCCGGTCGCCAGCGGCCCGCCGAACACATGCGCGTTGTACGCCAGCGTCAAAATCGGAAAAACGGCCGCCCCCAGGAGTGCCCACGGCAGCGCCCGACGCCCCGCCTTGCCGGCGAACAGAATGCCCAGCGGACAGGCCGCCGCGAACAGCGCCGGTGGCCGCGCGGCCACCGCGAGCCCCGCCAGCAGACCGGCCAGCCATGCGCGGCCCCGCGACGGTGCGTTGTCTGTCGCGATCGCGGCAAGCGTCCCGGCGATGCATACGACCGGCAGCGTTTGCGTCGAGAGACTGGCACCTATCTGGTGCCACATCGTTGTCGCCAGGATCGAAAGGACCGTCAGTCCTGCCGCCCATCGCCCGGCGACGAACCGCCGCAGCAGCGTCGCCATGACGCCCGCGTACAGCCCGCAGAAGCCCAGCCCCGCCAGCCGCCCGATACGCAAGAGCGCCGCCTCGCCCAATCCCGGCCCGGCAGGATCGCCCAGCAGCCACACCGCCGGCGCAAACACCGGCGCCGCCGCCACCCCGGCCCAGATCGGATAGCGCGAATACACGCCGGCCGGCGTCACGACCGCCCAGTAGCGGACCGTGCCCGGCCGCGCCGGCATCAGGGCGTCGTACTCGCTCAACTCGACATTGCCCTCGCGCACCAGCGACGCCGGGATGAGCACGTTGGGAATGTTGTCGTTGCTGATGGACCGGATGTTGACGACGCCGGCCAGCATGGCGCACCAGACGCCGATCACAACGCCGAAGCGCCCGGCCGACGGGCAGTCATCGAGCGCCGTCAGGATGGATGTGTAAAGACGATTCATCATCACCGTCACGCGCGGCTGCGAAGCCGTTTTCGGCAATTTCTGCCCGGTCCCGCCGGTCTTTATCGAGCCGCCGCCGAGTGTGCCTCAAGCCAATAAACCCGATGGCCGCCCGCGCATGGATTTCCGGGCGAATAGGGGGCGCGGCGTGCGTAAAACCCGGTTCCAGACTGCGTTACAATGATTGGGGACGGTCGAAGGCCGGCCGCGTGGTCCGCTGCGCCCCGGCACAACGTTATCGCTACCGGCACGGTTCGTGATACAATGCGGCGAGCAGCCGGTCGGCTCCGCAAACGGCTGCCCGTCTCGCTTGGGGCGCAAGTACATCAACCAGTGTTTGCCAGTGGCCGCCCGTCTTCGCCATCAAGCGGGCGGCGTATTCATACAAGTGCCGACCAGGAAGGAATGAACGTGATGACCGCCAACATCATTTCCAGGCGCCTGCTGCTGATTGTTGCGACTTTGGCGACGGTTGTGCTGTTCGACGCACGCGCCGCCACAGCCTGCCCGGATCGCGACCATGCCCA
>CAZNDQ010000733.1:0-1888 GCA_964571825.1 uncultured Planctomycetales bacterium
CGAGCGGGATGCGGTCGGTGGTCAGCCGGCCGCGGGCGAAGTGAATGGGGGCGTCGAGATGGGTTCCCCCGTGTTCGGAGGCGGCGAAGTCGTTGGAGGCGTACCAGCGGCCGTGGGCGTCTTCCCCGAAGGCGACGGTGTCGAGCTGAAACTTGCGCGCCGTTGGCCAGTAGACAGAGTCGGCGTTGAAGGGGTGCGTGAGGTCGACGAGTTTCGCTTCGTCGATCGGGCTCTCGCGCGAGCAGGCGGGCAGGCTCAGGAGCGCGACGCAGGTGATGACGAGGCGGGTTTTCATGGGAACCTCCCGGCGTGGGAAAAACTGACGGCATCGGCCGCACGAAGGCGGCGCGGCCGGCCGGCGGCGGCGATCCGCGCAGCATAACCAGCCGAGGTGCGGCGACAACACTCAACGGGACGAATCCGGCGGAAACGCGCGGCGCAGCGCGGCGAGACGGGCGCGGAACGGGGCCTCGCGCGCGGGGTCGGGGTTGAACTGGAAGTAGAAGTTGCGGAGCTTGGCGTAGATGAGAGGGACGTCTTCGTCGGGGATGTCGTCGAGCCGGGCGATGGTGTCGTCGAGGATGGCCTCGAGGTCGGGGACCTGCGCGCCGCGCTCGGCGAGGGCGTACATGATCTGCGGGTCCCAGTGGAAGATGCGGCCGGCCAGACCGTCGCAGTTGACCGTGAGGCGCGGCAAGGCGACGTCGATGGGCAGGAGCAGGCTTGCAACGTTGTTGAAGGCGAAGTGGACGCGGCGGGCCAGGAGGTAGTCGAGGGTGGCGCGCTTCTCGTGGCCGACCCGGCCGCGCGCGGCGAGGGGCTGCCGGGCAATGGTGGCGTCGGTCAGGCCCGTGTCGCACTCGATCGCGGTGTACACGCGCGAGTAGTAGACCATGCGCGCTTCCGCGCCATAGAAGGCGAGGCGGACGGGGAGGTTCTCGAAGTAGGGGCGGAGAGTGAGGCCGCGCTCCTTGCCGGCGTTCGAGCGCTCGGGGGAATAGAAGCGCCACTCGTCGGTGATGCCGCTGATCTCCCGGAGCTTCATGACGTCCGTGCGGGCGGCGACGGGGTCGGCCGGAGTCAGAGGGGAGGGTATCAGCGCGAGCGCGGCCAGAAGCAAGACGGAAAACAGCGGCAGCGGCACCGGTCGGCGCAACGGCAGGCAGAGCAGCGCGATCTCGAGCGCGATGGCCATGAAGGGAGCGGTAGGGATGAGCAGGCGGGCGTACATGAAATCTCCGCCGACACGCATGACGTAGAGGGAATAGGCGGCGGCGAACGTGATGGCCAGTATGGCGGGAAGCAAGGGCTTGCTATTCGAGATTCGAGATTCGCGAGAAGAGGCGCGCGGCGTGCGGCGCGAGAGAATCGCGGCAAGGACGAGAAGGAGGGGGGCAAACAGCAGGACCCAGTAGCGCTGATAGTAAAGTCGGGCATAGATCCAGCCCTGCGACCACCAGGCGCGGTCGGCGGACTTGGCGTAATAGGTGTTGGGGAACCAGTCGCCGTAATAATGGACGCGCCAGATCTGGAAGGGGATGAGGACCGCGAGGAGGACCGCGGCATACAGGAGGGCGCGGGGGATGCGCGGCCGGTGTATGAGAACAACATACGCCCCGCCGAGCGCGGCGAAGAGCGTCCCGTCAGGGCGGGGACGGCAGGCGAGGGCGAGGAGGAGCGCGGCCGCGGCGGTCGTCGCGCCGCGCGGAGCGGGAGACGTGAGCCATGCAAAGGCGGCGACGGCGAGGAGCGAGAAGAGAGCGGTTTCCAGGCCACCGGTAGCGTAGATGTTCCAGTCCGGGTGGAGCGCGGCGACCAGAGCCGCGAGGGGGAGCGAAGCGGCGGCGGCTGAGGCGGCGACGGCCGGGGAAGATGCGTCCGAGCCGGC
>CAZNDQ010000734.1:0-1886 GCA_964571825.1 uncultured Planctomycetales bacterium
CTCGACAAGGACTTCCTCTTCAAGCAACGCGTCTGGCTTCTCCGCGGCCATGATTCCATCTGCCCCACGTGCAGCACCGGCTGCGCCATCCGCGTCGACGCCAACGCCGCGGGCGTCTGGCGCCTCAAGCCGCGCTACAACCCCGGCGTCAACGACTACTGGATCTGCGATGACGGCCGCTTCGGCTGGAAGTACATCCGCGATGAGCGCCGCCTCGTCGCCCCCGCGCTGCGCCGTGGCGCAGAACTTGTCCCCGCCGACTGGCAGGAGATTCCGCAGGCACTCGAATACCGCTTCACCGAACTCGTCGCCGCCGAAGGTGACGACAAGGTCGGCGCCCTGCTCAGCCCCATGCTCGCCTGCGAGGAGGCGTGGCTCATCGCCACGACGCTGCGCCGCTGGGCGCCACGCGCCGTGCTCGCGCTCGGCCCCGTGCCCGTCGCCGGCGAAGACGAACTCTTCCCCGTCGGCTGCACGCGCGACGACGCGAAGTTCATCATCCGCCGCGAAAAGTGTCCCAACCGCCGCGGCATCGAGCTGCTGCTCAAGCGTCTCGGCGGCCCGACGATGACAAACGATGAGTTTTCCACCGCTTGCGTCGACGGCCGCCTGCGCGGCGTCTGGATCACCGGCGGCTATCCGCAACAGTGGGTGAGCGATGAATTCGCCAAAGCCGTCAAGGACGTGCCCGTCATCGTGCTGCAGGACATGTTCCCCTCGAAACTGATGGACACCGCCGACGTGCTCCTGCCCGCCTGCGCCTGGACCGAGCGCGAGGGCAGCTTCGTCAACCATTCCGGCCTCATCCAGCCGTTCACGCGCGCGACGGACCCACCCGATGGCGGCTGGCACGATGGACAGTATCTTCATGCGATCGCCGGCCTGACCGGCCTCTATAGCGCCGAGCGCATCCGTGCCCGCATGGCCGAGACGATGCCCGAGGTCGCCGAAATCGCCGAGGCGCCGCCCCTGCCGGCACACCAGCACTGATGGAGTCGTGACTTGCTCGACTGGTTCCGCACACAACTTGGCCTGAGCGTGCTCGTCATGATGACCGGCATCGGCGTCCTCATGGGCGCGGCCGCCTATTGCATCTACTTCGAACGCAAGGTCAGCGCCTGGCTCCAAGACCGCTACGGCCCCAACCGCGTCGGACCCCTCGGCCTCCTTCAGTCCATCGCCGACGGCCTCAAGCTCCTCCTCAAGGAGGACATCATCCCCGCCCACGTCGACCGCTTCGTCTTCATCCTCGCCCCGACCCTCGCCTTCGTCCTTTCGCTGCTTGGCTTCGCCATCATCCCCTGGGGCGGGAACCTGCTCACCGCCGCCGGAAACACCCTCGCCGTCCAGGTCGCCAGCATCGACGTCGGCCTGCTCTACCTCATCGCCGTCGGCTCCGTCTCCGTCTACGGCGTCGTCCTCGGCGCCTGGGCCAGCAACAACAAGTATTCCTTCTACGGCGGCATGCGCGCCAGCGCCCAGATGCTCAGCTACGAAATCCCCCTCGGCCTGGCCATCCTCGTCGTCGTCATGATCTCCGGCGAGTTCCGCCTCGAACGCATCGTCGAAGATCAGATCGCCCGCGGCGTCTGGAACGTCGCCTGGCACCCGCTCGCCTGCCTCATCCTCCTCATCACCGCCTTCGCCGAGACCAATCGCGCGCCGTTCGACCTGGCCGAGTGCGAGCAGGAGATCGTCGGCGGCTATCACACCGAGTACAGCGCGCTCAAGTTCGGCATGTTCTTCCTCGGCGAATACGTTCACATGATGACCAACAGCGCGCTGATCATCGCCCTTTTCTTCGGCGGCTATCACCTGCCCTTCGTCCCCTGGACCCGCCCCGAAGACATGAGCCTCGTCGGCGTCTTCGCCAAAGTCACCGTCTA
>CAZNDQ010000735.1:0-1886 GCA_964571825.1 uncultured Planctomycetales bacterium
CACCTGCACACCGTGCGCGACTGCTACGACGCCTTCCTCTTCATGCCCTACATGTTTACGTCGACCGTGCGCGGCATCGAAGCCGTCGCCGACCGCGCCGTCCTCATCCCCGCCCTGCATGATGAATCCTACGCCTACATGGACCTCTACCGCGACTCCGCCGCCCGCGCCGCGCGCATCATCGCCCAGACCCCCGCCGAGCAGCGCCTCATCGCCCGCATCTGGGGCGACTCGGCCGCGCGCAACACGCGCCTCCTCGGCATGGGCATCGACACCGACTGGCACGCCGACGCCGACCGCTTCCGCGCGCGCTTCGGCCTCGCCGAGCCCTTCCTCCTCTGCGCCGGACGCCGCGACGTGACCAAGGGCCTCTACCGCCTGCTCTGGAACTACCTCGAATATCGCCGCCGCGGCGGACGCCGCCCGCTCGTCCTCATCGGCCCCGGCGACCTCCCGCACGAACTCGCCGCGATCGACGGCCTCATCGACCTCGGCTTCCTCGACGCCCAGAGCAAGTACGATGCCCACGCCGCCGCGCTCGCCCTCGTCCAGCCCTCGCAGAAGGAAGCCTTCAGCATCGTCGTCCTCGAATCCTGGCTCGCCGGCCGCCCCGTCCTCGTCGAGGGCCGCAGCGAGGTCAACCGCGACCACTGTTTGCTCGGCCGCGGCGGGCTGTACTACCATACGACCGCCGAATTCGTCGCCGCGATCGACTGGATCGAACAACACGCCGGCGACGACGTTCAGCGCATGACCGACGCCGGGCGCGACTATGTCCTGCGCACCTACGCTTGGCCGGTCGTTGTCAACGGGTTCCTGCGCGAGTGCGCGGCGCTGCGCGGCACCGCCGCATGATCGTCGCGCCGACCGCGCGCACGGCTGATGCATTGATGATCACTTCCCTCTTTGCCGACCGGCATCTCATCACCGAACTCACGCGCCGCGATCTCTCCGCCCGCTACGTTGGCAGCACCCTCGGCGCCGCCTGGGCTGTCCTCCAGCCCCTCGCCCTCATTCTCATCTTCACCGTCGTCTTCAGCGCCCTCAGCCGCGGCGAACTCGCCGGCGCCGCCTTCGACGCCCGCTGGCATTACAGCGTCTACCTCTGCGCCGGCCTCCTCCCCTGGATCGCCGCCGCCGAGATCGTCACTCGTGCCGCCGTCCAGTTCGTCGAGATGGCCAACCTCATCAAGAAAATCCCCTTCCGCAAGGCCGTCCTCATCTGGGCCGTCGGACTCGCCAACTGGATCACCTTCCTCATCGCCGCCCTCCTCTTTGTCGTCTTCCTCCTCCTCATCCGCGCCTTCCGCCTCGATGCGATGCTTGCCTGGCTCGGCCTCTGCGCCCTGTTCCTTCTCCTGATGGTCGGCCTTGGCGCCGTCGCTGCCTGCCTCACCGTCTTCGTCCGCGACGTCCGCCACGTCGCCGCCGTCGGCATGCAGCTCTGGTTCTGGTCCACCCCCATCGTCTGGTTGGCCGGCGACCACATGCCCCGCTGGCTCCTCCGCCTCGAACGCGCCAACCCCGCCTGGTGGTTCATCGCCCCCATGCAGAACGTCATCCTCCGCCGCGAGTTCCCCCCCGCGCTCCACTGGACCGGCCTCGCCCTCGCGGCCGCACTCGCACTCTGGCTCGGCGGTCTCGCCCTCCGCCGCGCTGAGCCCCACATGGCGGACGTACTCTGATGCCCACGACCCATGACAACGGCGAGGTGATCGCGCTGCGCGACGTGACCAAGCGCTTCCGCGCCTTCACCAGCAACAAACGCCGCGTCCTGAGCTGGCTCTCCGCCGGCCGCCTCGGCGGCGGACGATGGGTCACCGCCCTCGACGCTGTCTCCCTCACCGTCCGCCGCGGCGACGCCCTCGCCGTCGTCGGCGCCAACG
>CAZNDQ010000736.1:0-1883 GCA_964571825.1 uncultured Planctomycetales bacterium
CAGCACGCCCGATCTCAGGGAATCCCTCTAGACCCTGACGCACTGCTAACGGACCGGCGCACGTCAAGATAGTTGCCGCCTGATTCATGCAGCCAACTGCCCTGTTTCGTGAACCTCGGGTCCGGCACCCGCGGCCAGTGCGCGGTCCTTCTCGGGATTCAACGTGACCCGCTCGATGCGCGACCAGTTGCGCGTGTCGCCCGACCAGCGCCGCGGGTTCCGTGCCCGGGCCTGCAGGTACAGCGCATGACGCCTGCGCAGGATCTCGCTATCGCGTCCGTCGTGACGCTCGGCCGGCGTCACGTAGCGGATGCCGCTGTGCCGATGCTCGTGGTTGTACCAGCGCACGAACCGGTGCGCCCACTGTCGCGCCGCCGCCAGATCCTCGAATCCACCCGAGGGGAACTCCGGGCGGTACTTCGCCGTGCGAAACAGGCTCTCGACGAACGCGTTGTCGTCGCTGACCCGTGGGCGCGAGTACGAGGGCTTGATCTTCAGCCAGTGCAGCATCGCCAGCACGGTCGTGGCCTTGAACGTCGCGCCGTTGTCACCGTGCAGCACGGGCTTGCGCCCGATCGCGTGCACCCCTTCGGCCAGCGCCGTGCGCTTGGCCAGCTGGGCGGCATGTGCGGCCTCGTCGGTGTCGTGCACCTCGTAGCCGACGACCTTGCGGCTGAAGACATCCAGGATCAGGTACAGGTGGAACCAGCGCCCGGCCACCGTGGCCGGCAGATAGGTCATGTCCCAGCACCACAGCTGGCGCGGCGCTGTGGCCTCGTGGGTCGTCGGCGGACGGCTCTTTCGCGGCGTCCTCGCCCGGCCCCGGTGCGCGTTCTGGCCGTGCGCTCGCAGCACCCGGTGAAAGCTCGACTCGCTGGCCAGGTACCGGCCTTCGTCGGCCAGTTCGGCGACGATGCGCGCCGCCGGTTTGTCGGCAAAGCGCGGCTCGTTGGCCACGCGCAGCAGCTCGGCGCGTTCGGCCTGGCTCAGGGCGTGCGCGGGGCTCGGGCGCAGCGCCTGGGGGCGCCGATCGCCGCCGTTGCGCAGGCCGTCGCCCGCCCGCCAGCGCTGCAACGTGCGCGCGTCGATCCCCACGATCTCGCAGGCCTTCTCCAACCGGGCGCCGGCCAGGCGCGCGGCCTCGATCGACTGGGCAAGCTTTCGGCGATCTTCGAGTCCGATCATTCGTCCTCGCCCTTGTGGAAGATCGCCGAAACCTTTTTTGACAGCACCAGCAGCGCCGCCGTCTCGGCCAGAGCCTTGTCCTTGCGCCGCACCTCGCGCTCGAGCTCGCGGATGCGCCGCCGGTCCTGCTTGGTCTGCTGCGGGCTGGCGCGGGCCTCCTCGGGCTCGGCCAATGCCTGTACCGCGCTCTGGCGCCACTGCGCCAACTGCTGCGGATACACCCCGTTCTCGCGGCACCAGGCGCTTCGCGCGGCCTCGTCCATCGCCGCCGTGGCAATCACCGCCTCCAGCCGCGCCGCCGCTGTCCAGGACCGCTCTCGCGCGGGCCTGGACAGCGCATCGCTCAGCCAGCGCTGCAGCGTCTGCTCGCCCACACCGAGCTCACGCGCAACGTCCTGCACCGCTGCGCTCTCCGGCGGCAACAACCTTGCCACCGCTCTGTCCTTGAATTCCTGTCCGTACCGTGCCACTTCGTCGCCTCATCCTCACCCCCGAATTATCGTTCCCTATCGGGGCGGCAACTATTCTGACGCGGGGGGGGACGGTCGAGGGCTGGGTGGGCGTCGACAGCGACGTGAGCGCGCTGGAGTCGGCGCAGCGCGAACTTAGCGAATCGGTCGACCGTCTCGAGGCCTTCTCGTACTCGGTTTCACACGATCTGCGGGCTCCGGTGCACGTGATTGCAGGCTTCGCCGGGG
>CAZNDQ010000737.1:0-1881 GCA_964571825.1 uncultured Planctomycetales bacterium
TGCTCTTCCTCGGCTCCGGCCAGGTGATCGAAGGCTGCCATCACGAGCAGGACATCCGCAAGATGGGCGGCCTGATCCGCAAAATGCCCGTCACCGCCGTGACCTTCCTCATCGGCGTGCTGGCCATCGCCGGCTTCGGCATCCCCGGCCTCGTCCTCGGCGACCATCTCAAGCTCGGCCTCGGCGGCTTCTTTAGCAAGGACGAGATTCTCGCCGTCGCCTACTACCGCACCCACGACGTGCCGTTGCACGACGACCACGCCGACGCCCACGCCTCAGCGTCCGACCCGCGTCCGGTCGCGCCCGCAGCGCCGACGCCCGCCCTCTATCGCCCGGGCCACGCGGCACCGACGCTCCTGACGAACTTCTCCGGCGAAACGCCGGTGCACGCGCAGCCCGCGCATCGGGCGAATGCAGCACACGAATCGCACGATCCGCACGCGTCCACCGCCGACCCGCCGAAACTCCCGCGCTGGCTCTTCTGGGTCCCGATCATCATCGCCTACGTCACCCCCTTCTACATGATGCGCTGCTGGTGGCTCACCTTCATGGGCAAACCGCGCGACCACCATGTCCACGACCACGCCCACGAGTCGCCGATGATGTGGGTGCCGCTGGCGGTGCTGGCAGTGTTCACGGTCGTCTCGAGCTACTTCATCTGCCGCCCGCTCGTCGCCGACGCCGCACCCGCCGGCTTCCTCGTCCCCTCCATCGACGGCGAACACCACCCGGCGATGCACACCGTCCACGGCAAGCTCGTACCCATTGTCGGCTTCGCCTATCTCGTCGGCTTCGCCGTCGCCCTCATCATCTATCGCCGTGGCCTGACCCTCGCCGACGGCCTCAAGCGCGCCTTCCGCCCCCTCCACGCCGTCCTCGAACGCAAGTTCTTCTTCGACGACGTGTACGACAACGTACTGGTGAGTGGCACGGTGGACGTGGCGCGATTCTCGGCGGCGTTCGACAAATACGTCGTTGATCTGCTCGTCAACATTACCGCCCTGCTCACCGAGCGCCTCGCCGCCCTCAGCGGCTGGGTGCTCGACGCCACCGGCGTCGTCGGCGGCCTCATCCGCCGCCCGCGCGAGCGCGCCGTCGCCTGGCTGCTCGGCCTCGCCGGCACCGGCGGGCTGGTCTACCTCCTCGTGCTCGGCCAGGTCGGCTGGGCGCTCGCTCTGGCCGTGCTGCTCGTCCTGCTCTTCGGCATCGACGGCATGGCCAACGGCCTGGCCACCGGCACCTTCGATCTCGCCGGCACCCTGCGCAGCACGCAGACCGGCGCGATCCGCAACTATGTCCTTTTCGCCGCGGCCGGGGCCACCGTGCTTCTGCTCACGGCGCTGCTGATGATCGGTTTCGGGAGATCGTGACGGATTGGTGAATCGACGGGAGACCTGCGCGGCCGGCGCGAGATCAACCGGCCGCAACAGCATCGTGAAGGTGAATATCCGTGGAATCGCATAGTCATCTGCTGTCGTGGATCATTTTCCTGCCGACGATCGGCGCTGCGCTCATCATGATCGCACCCGGCCGGGCCGCACGCGGCATCGCCGTGCTCGCCTCGCTGCTGACGTTCGGCCTCTCGCTCATGCTCTTCGGCAACTTCGCCTGGTGGCAGTTCTCGCCGGCACAGATCTTCGGCGAGTCCTACGGCACCGGCCTCCACCACGTCACGCAGGTCGACTGGATCACCGCCGGCGGCTTCAAGATTCAGTACTTCGTCGGACTCGACGGCCTCAACTTCCCCCTCGTCCTGCTCACCACCCTCATCAGCCTCCTCTCCTGCCTCGCCAGTTGGAACATGGACCACTGGACCATCAACAAGGGCCCGCGCGCCTACTTCAGCCTCTTCCTCCTCCTCGAAACCGCCATGCTCGGCGT
>CAZNDQ010000738.1:0-1872 GCA_964571825.1 uncultured Planctomycetales bacterium
AAGCCGTCGACATCGCGAAAGCGGAGCAGGGGGTAGCGGAGTTCGCGCGGGGCGGGGGTTTCGTAGAGGGCAAGGGTGTTCAGCGCGTGGAGGGTGAGGTGTCGCCAGCCCCACCAGTCTTCGGCGTCGGCGGCGGGGCAGTCGATGACGGGGTCGCGGAAGAGGCCGTCGTCTGACTGGTGGCGCTGGACGAAGGCGAGTTCCTCGGCGGAGCGGGCGTCGTCGCGCCGGCCGTGGAGGTGGCGGAGGAGCAAAGCGGCGAGCGTGGCGTAGAGGACGGGGCGCGTGGTGGCGGCGCTGTGGCGGTAGCCGAGGAAGCGGCCGCGGCGGACCACGCGGAGGGAGTCGGCGTAGGCGAGGCTGAGGCGGCGGATGTCGGCGAGGGTGAGGCCCTGTTGGAGCGCGGGGGCGGCGGCGGGTGCGCGGCCGAGGAGGCGCTCGAGGCGGGCGTCGGCGCGGGCGAAGGCGCGGCGCGTGACAGCCTGGGCGCGATGGAGGGCGCGGCGCGCGGGGCGAGCGGTGGCGCGGCCGAGGGGGCCATCATAGGCGCGCCAGGCCCAGAGTCGCGGAGCGGAGAACGTGAGGCCGCGGGCGCGGAGGGCGGCAAGCAGGCGCGACATCTGCGGCGCGGTGAGGCGCGGGAAAAAGGGGCGGAGGAAGGGGACGTCATCCGAGCGGAGGTCGGTCGCGGCGGCGATTTGTTTGAGGGCGAGGTCGAACTGTTCGCGGGCGTCGCGGCGGAGACCCCAGGCAAGCATGTCTTCCATGAGGAAGAGGCGGTGGCGGATGATGGAGAGGTCGCGGAGGCGGGCGTAGGCGGGGGGAAGGGACTCGTCGAAGACAAGGTCGATGACGGGAAAGAAGCGGTTGGACTGCCAATTCTTTACTTTTCGCGCGCTATTTTTCACTTCGCGGTAGGCGGCGAGCACGTCCGGAATGCGGGCGAAGACCGCGCCGGCGCGGGCCATGCGGATGACGTATTCCCAATCCTCGGTGGGGGCGAGTCCGTCGCGGACGGGTCCGATGCGGTCGAGGAGCTCGCGGCGGAGGAGCATGGCGCTGGGGGCGAAGATGTTGCCGAGGAGGAGTTCGTGGAGGTAGTCGTCGGGGTCGGGGGCGACGGCCGTGGCGAGTTTGCGGCCGCGCTCGTCGATGCGGTCCCAGGAGGTGTGGACGACGTCAACGCTGGGGTGGGCGACGAGGTGTTCCGTGGTGCGCTGAATGAAGGCCGGGTAGAGGAGGTCGTCGCCGTCGAGGATGTTGATGAAGCGGCCGCGGGCGGCGGCGAGGCCGCGGTTGCGGGCGGCGGCGACGCCGGCGTTGGGCTGATCGATGAGGTGGAGGCGCGGGTCCGCGGCGGCGAGGGGCTGCATGACGCCGAGGGAGTCATCGGTGGAGCCATCATTGACGGCGATGACTTCGAGGTCGCGGAGGGTCTGGTCGAGGGCGCTGCGGAGCGTTTGCGCGATGAAGTCTCGCTTGTTGTAGACGGTGACGATGATGGAGACGAGTGGGGAAGTCATGAATGTTCACAAAAGAAGTGACGAAGTGACGAAGTAACGAAGTGGAGGAATTGCGGATTGCGGATTGCGGATTGCGGATTGCGGAATGAGCCCCAATGCGGAATGCGGAATGCGGAATGCGGAATGGCGGCGGTCGAACGATCGGTGGGAATCGGGCACTGGTCTCGATGCGAGAATCGGCTGGTGATCGCCCTGCTGGAAGCAGTGGCACATGTATAGAGGGGCTACGGTGGCGAGGTTGGTGTCGGTTGGTTGGCGGTGGTCGGTCGGCGAGCAGGGCATGGCGACTGGGCGTTGATCTGCGTTCTGGGGGGACGGCGCGAACAGAGGTCCTTCGCTAGCGCTCAGG
>CAZNDQ010000739.1:0-1870 GCA_964571825.1 uncultured Planctomycetales bacterium
CGGGGAGGCTATAGAGGCCGTGACCGGGTACCTGGCAGCAGCGGAGGATGGCGCTGGAAAGCAGACCTATGCAGAGGAGAGAAGTATGAGACCAGAGGTAGGGTTAGGTAAAACTGGGTATGGCGGCCAATAAGGAGCGCATCTGGCTCGCCGAGTACCTGCGTTGCTTCAACGCGACTGAGGCTGCCAGGCGGGCCGGATACAAGTGGCCGAACAAGGTCGGGCCGGCAAAGAAACAGAAGTTCGCTGCCGAGATCGCCGCCGCCATCGAAGAGCGGGTGATGAGCGCGGAAGAGGCGCTGGCCCACCTGTCGGACATGGCGCGCACCGACCTGAGCGACTACGTCTCCGGGGACGGCATCGACCTGGACCGCCTGGTCGCCGACGGCTACGGCCACCTCATCAAAGGCGTGAAGCGCGTCGTCACGAAGTTCGACGACCGGACCGAGGTCGAGATTTACGACAAGCAGGCGGCGCTGCGGATTGTCCTCGACCACCACACGCGCGGGCCGCGCGGGGACGCCAACGAGCCGATTGTCGTCAGGGTTGTGCATGACCGCTGAGTACATCGTCCACCAGCGGACGCCGCACGCCAGGCAGCTGGCGTTCATCGACTCCCCTGCCAAGCGCAAGGTGATCCGCGCCGGCCGGCGCAGCGGGAAGACGACCGGCATCGCCTACTACGCCGTCGACCGCTTCCTGAAGGGCAAGCGCGTCCTCTACGCCACGCCGACCCAGGACCAGATTGACCGCTTCTGGTACGAGGTGAAGCTCTCCCTCGACGAGCCTATTGAGGCCGGCGTCTTCTACAAGAACGAGACGAAGCACGTCATCGAGCTGCCCGGCACCGAGCAGCGCATCCGCGCCAAGACGGCCTGGAACGCCGACAGCCTGCGCGGGGACTTCGCCGACGAGCTCATCTTCGACGAGTGGCAGCTGATGAACGAGGACGCCTGGGAGCTGGTCGGCGCGCCGATGCTGCTGGACAATAACGGCAACGCGACGTTCATCTACACGCCGCCGAGCCTGCGCACGCGCAGCTCGACCAAGGCCAACGACCCGCGCCACGCGGCCAAGCTGTTTAAGCGCGCCGCGGCGGACACGAGCGGGCGCTGGGAGACGTTCCACTTCACCAGCTTCGACAACCCGCACCTGAGCCGGGAGGCGCTCGACGAGATAGCCATCGATATGTCCCGGCTCGCCTATACCCAGGAAATTGAAGCTGAGGACCTGGACAGCGTGCCGGGCGCGCTCTGGACGCCGGAGGTGCTCGACCGGACGCGGGTCAGCTCCTACCCGGATCTGCACCGCATCGCCGTAGGCGTGGACCCGGCAGCATCGACCGGACAGACCGGCATCGTCGTCGTCGGCGTCGCTCGAGCAGGCGAGCGGGAGCATGGTTTCGTGTTGGAGGACGCGACGGCGCGGCTGGGGGCCCAGCCGGGAGAGTGGGCCGGCCAAGCCATCGCCGCCTACCACAAGTGGCAGGCCGACGTCATCGTCGGCGAGGTGAACAACGGCGGCGACATGGTCGAGCATACGCTGCGCAGCGTGCGCGATGGGGCGCGCGTCAATTACAAGTCGGTGCACGCCAGTCGCGGGAAGATAACCAGGGCGGAGCCGGTCTCGGCGCTCTTCGACCCGCCGCCGCAGATGGATATCGAGCCGCGGGCGCACATGGTCGGCTACTTCGAGAAGCTGGAAGAGGAGTTGTGCTCATACGTGCCAGGGGCCAGCGACAGCCCGAACCGTCTGGACGCGATGGTCTGGGCGTTCACGGAGCTGATGGTCGGCGGCGCCATGGGGGGGCCGGGGATGCGCCAGGTCGCCGTCAAGGGGCGGGCGAATGGGGCGACGGTCCGGCGGGTGA
>CAZNDQ010000740.1:0-1860 GCA_964571825.1 uncultured Planctomycetales bacterium
ACGTCTGTCGGGAATGGCGCCGCGCGGCCGGTCGCCACGACACGGAGCCCGCCGACGAGCACATCGGCCTCGAGCCGCCCCATCCGGCGGAGGCGCTGATCGAAGAGGAACGCCTGCGCCGGCTGCACGGTGCGGTCGGCAGGCTCCCACCGCGACAGCGCGAGGTTGTCGCCCTGCGCTACTTCGACGGCTGCTCGCTCGAAGAGGTGGCGCGGATTCTCGACTGCCCCGTCGGAACCGTGAAGAGCAACCTGCACAAGGCCGTGCAGAACCTCAAGTCGGCCCTCGGGGCCGGAGAACGACACAGTGAGCGATCCGGTGCCTGACATGATCCCCGATCCGGACGAAACCCGCCTCGAAGCGGAGTTGCGCGAACTCGGCGCCGCCTATCGGCGCGTCTCCGCGCCGCCGCTCTCGCTGCCGTGGGACCGTCCGCAGCGCGCGGAATCATCAGCACCGCGCCCGCGCTGGACGGGGTGGAGCTTCCTCCCCGCCGGCGCGGCGCTCGCCGCCACACTCCTGCTCGCCATCACTGCACGCTTCGTCCTGCGCCCGACCGCCGCGCCGCCAGTCGCCCTCGTCGCGCCGCGCGACGCCGAGCAGACGGATTGGCTCATCGAGGATGATGAAGCATGGATGGAGGACGAGGGAGCGGTCGACGAGCGGGACGCCTACGCATCCACGGTCGACGGGGACGAAGCACTGGAAGAGGACGACGAGGACTGGCCGCTTGTACCGTCGCCGTTTGCGGCGGACCTGCGCGGCGGTGACTCGCTGGGCCTGTCGATCAGCCCCTTCAGCAGCGAGTTCCGCGGCCTGGGAGGCCTGCGCATGAGCCTGATCGACGAAGAAACCGAAGACCTGCCGGAAGAACAGGAGATCTGAACATGAAAGTGGGGATGACGATGATGAGTGTGCTGTTGGCCGCAGGGCTGTTTGTCCTGCTCACCGCCGCGCCGGGCGCGGCCGCGCCCCCGCCGCCGGAGCGATCGGCGCTCGCCGCCGTCGATGCGGAGATTCTGCTGGCTCAGGGGGATGAGCCCGCCCCGCCGCTGACGCCCGAGCGCCGCCGCGAGCGCATCCGCCGCCTGCGCGAAGAGCTGCGCCGACTCGAAGCCGACCAGCCCGGCGATGCCGGACCCGGTCCCGGCGCGGGCGGCGGCAAGGGCCGAGGGCCCGACGGACAGGGGCCACCGGGCCGCGGACTCGGCGCGGGTCCGGGACCGGGGCCGGACGGGCCGCCAGGGGCCGGTGGATTGCCCAGCGCCGGTGGACCACCCGATCAGCAGCGCCCGGGGCGCGAGGCCCGTATCCGCCAGCCCGGCCGTGAAGGTGAACGCGCCGAGCGCGGACCGCACGGAATCGGCGCCGAACGCCGCGAAGAAATGCGCCGCCGCATGGAGATGATGGGCGAACGCATGCAGTTCATGGGCCGCTGGCAGGAGGCTGTCCGCCTCCCCAGCCGCGCCGTCATGATGGCCACCCACGCCCTCGTCGAGATCGGCGACCGCAGCCAGCGCCGCGAGGAAACGCTCGCCCAGCTCAACGAGCTGCTGTCGACCGTCGACGCCGTCGAGGCGCGCACCGCCATCCGTTTCGCCCTCAAGGAGATCTATCAGGAGACCGGCGCCTGGGACAAGGCGATGGAGCAGATGAGGATGGTGATCATCGAGAACGCACCGAAGATCGCCGACGAACCGCGCCCCGCAGAGCCGCGACCCGCCGCGCCGCGCGACTGAAGCACGCCGCGCGACTGTAAAATGAGAACCGGGCTCGCCCGAAAATCCGTGCGCTGCGCCCCCCGCGCCGCGCACGGTCTTCCTGTCGCCGGTCCTCCCGCCGTCATCCCCTCACGCCGCG
>CAZNDQ010000741.1:0-1530 GCA_964571825.1 uncultured Planctomycetales bacterium
GCATCGCCTCCAGCAGCGCCGCCTGCGTCTTGGGCGGCGTGCGGTTGATCTCGTCCGCCAGCACCACGTTGGCGAATACCGGCCCGCGCACAAAGCGGAACTCGCGCCGACCGCTGACGCGGTCCTCGTCGATCACCTCGGTCCCCGTGATGTCCGACGGCATCAGGTCCGGCGTGAACTGGATGCGCGAAAAGCTCAGCGACAGCGTCCGCGCCAGCGACGAGATCATCAGCGTCTTGGCCAGACCCGGCACGCCCTCGAGGATGCAGTGCCCGCGGCAGAGGATCGCGATCAGCATCTGCTCCAGCGCCTGGTCCTGCCCGACGATGACCCTCGCCGCCTCCTGCCGCACGCGATGATACGCATCGAGCAACTGTTGCGCCATGGCGACGTCATCGACGCCGTCAGCGGCGCTCGCGCCGCCGGCCGAATCCGTTCTGGACGAATCGCTCATACGGGAGTCTCCGCTCGGTCCGGCGGATTCTAACGAAACCCGCCGGCCGGCACCAAGCGCTCCCGACGTAGCGGCAATCACCCGTTGACGCTCCGGCGCGTACCCTTACAATCCCGCGCGTCTCCAGTGAGGTGACGCATGTCGAACAAGTCTTCCGTCCGGATCGTGCTCCTTGTCGCTTTGTTCGCCGCCGCGGCGACGTCGTTCGCGGCCGGTTGTGCGACCGGTGGAAACGGCGCCGGCCTGTCCGCCACGGACCCGGCGCTGGCGCTCCTCATGCCCAGAAAGGTGCAGATCCAGCCCTTCACGCGCATCGCCAGCTTTGACAGCGATGAGATTCCCGACGGGCTCTCGGTCTATGTCCGTGCGCTCGACCAGTTCGGCGACCCGGTCAAGGTCGCCGGGACGTTCCTCTTCGAACTCTATCGCTACCAGCCGGCGCACGCCGACCGCAAGGGCGAGCGACTCGAGTTCTGGGAAACGAAAATCCTCGACGAGAAAGACCAGCTCCGCTACTGGGACCGCACGGCGCAGATGTATCAGTTCAACCTCGAGGTGCAGCAGCTCCAGACCGAAACCGGCCGCCCGGTCGTCGGCAACAACAAGGCCGTCCTGCTGATGACCTTCAACACGCTGAACGGACGCCACCTGGAGAGCGAGTACGTGCTCGAACCGCCGCGCATGCCCGCCGATACCTCGATGGCGGCCGGCCCCTGACTACTGCGCCAGATCCCGATCCAGGAAACCCGTGTCAAACCGCCCGCTCTGAAATGTCCGGTTCTGCATGATCCGCAGGTGCAGCGGGATCGTCGTGCGGATCGGCCCGATGCGGAACTCCCCCAGCGCCCGCCGCATCGTCTCGATCGCCTCGCCACGCGTCTCGCGGTGCACGATCAGCTTGGCGATCAGCGAATCGTACCGCGGGCTGATGCGCCCGCCGGCGTGCATGTACGTGTCGAGACGCACCCCCGGCCCGCCCGGCGCAATGAACTGCTCCACCTGCCCGGCACAGGGGCGGAAGCCCGCCTCCGGGTCCTCCGCGTTGCGGATGCGGTCGCGGTAGATGATCGTCGCCG
>CAZNDQ010000741.1:1540-1859 GCA_964571825.1 uncultured Planctomycetales bacterium
GCACCTCGATCGCCGCGCCGCGCGGCGCCACGTCCTTCTGCCGGATGGTCAGCTTCTCCCCGGCCGCGATGCGGAGCTGCCACTTGATCAGGTCGATGCCCGTCACCAGCTCGCTCACCGGGTGCTCGACCTGGATGCGCGCGTTGACCTCGATGAAGTAGAAGCGCTCGTTGCGGTCGACGAGGAACTCGACCGTCCCGGCGGAGTAGTAGCCGGCCTCGCGCGCGATGCGCACCGCCGCCTTGCACAGCTCCTCCCGCGTCCGCTCGCCGATCCCCGGCGACGGGCTCTCCTCGACGAGTTTCTGATACCGCCGCTG
>CAZNDQ010000742.1:0-1855 GCA_964571825.1 uncultured Planctomycetales bacterium
TCCGCGAGTCGCGCGTTTCGGCGATGATGGGTGCGGCGATCATCGACTTTCTCAACCGCCGCGACGTGCCGGGCGCGCCGAGCATTGAGGGGAACCTGGCCCGCATCAGCCAGGGGCATTTCGTTTCGCGCTATCGCGACCAGCTCCCGACGCGCATCCGCGGGTCGGAGTTTCTGCAGCGTTACGGGCCGCTGGCCGACCCGCTGGTGGACGTTGAGCCGGATGCCGTCTACAAGGTCCGCTCGCGCACCGAGCACCACATCTATGACCACGAGCGCACGCAGCAGTACGTCAGCCTGATCCGGCGCGCCGCGTCGATCAGCAACGCCCGCTGGCTGGAGGACGCGGGACACCTGATGAACTGCTCGCACTGGAGCTACGGGCAGCGGTGCGGGCTGAGTACGATCGAACTGGACGTGCTGGTGAACCTGCTGCAGCAGCAGGGGGTGGCGAAAGGCATCTACGGCGCGCGGGTCAGCGGTCGCGGTGCGGGCGGCACGGTGGCCGTGCTGATGCACAATTCGCCCGCCGCGCGCGAGGCGGTGGGCCGCATGCTGGAGACGTACGAGGCCCTGACCGGCCGGCGGGCACGGGTGCTCGAGGCCGGCTGGTGCGGCGCGCGGCCGTACGGCGTGCAGCAGGATTGACGCCGCGCGCCGTCCGGTGCGGTCCCTCGATGACAATCGGATCGACCACCCCGCCACTTCCGCGAGCAGACACACCTGCGGCGCGCTTCTGCGGGCCGGCACGCGCGCAGCGCCGGCTGTTGGGCGTGATGCTGCTGTACCTCGTGCCGTGGACGGCGTATGCGCTGCTGGTGCAGTGGACACACTACGTCAACCGCGCCTACCACATGCACGATACGGGGCTGATCGCGGACCTTGTGTATCGCTCGCTCGTTTTTGGGGAGTGGTTTCGCTCGCCCGTGTATCCGGGGTCGCATCTCGGTGTGCACGTCAATCCGTCGATGTTTCTGCTGGCGCCGGCGCTGCTGGTCAGCCCGTCGGGCTGGGGGTTGGTGTGGGGCAACGTGGCGGTGGCGACGCTGAGTGCGCTGCCGTGCGCGCTGCTGGCGTGGCGGCTGACGCGGAGCCCGGCGCTGACGCATGCGGCCGTGGTGTGGCTGCTCACCAACCGGATGATGATCGCCAATCTCCGCGCGGTGCACTTCGAGCTGCTGCTGCTGCCGCTGGCATTGTGGGCGCTGTATGCGCTGCGGCGGCGGCGGATGGGGCTGTTCGGCGCGCTGCTCGCGCTGGCGCTGGGCGTGCGCGAGGACGTGGGCGTGGGCATGGCGGTGTTCGGGCTGCTGGCGGTGTTGCCGCGGCGGCGCGTCTGGGGCGTCGTGACGATCGCGCTGTCGTTGGGCGTGCCGGTCGTCGCGGCGCTGGTCATCCTGCCGCGATTCGGTACGGCGGGCGGCGGCGCTGCGCTGTGGTCGGATTACGGCGAGACCTGGCCGCGCATCGCGCAGCACTGGCTGACGCATCCGGGCGAGGTGGTCGCGGTGCTGCGGACGAGCGGCGTGCCCGGCGGGTTCGCGGCGGCGGCGTGGCTGCCGCTGCTGTCGCCGACGGCGGCGCTGACGAGTGTGGCGTCGGTCTTTCTGCCGGCGATGAGCAGCGAAACCGCCCGGCACGGGCTGTGGTATTACAACTCGGCGCTGGCGCTGCCGTGGCTGACGTGGGGGCTGATCATCGGGCTGCGGCGGATTCGCCTGGCGGCGCGGCGGGTGCGCGGGCGGGTACGGACGCGGGCGTATCGGCGCGGGATGCTCGTGATCGTGCTGGCGCTTTGGTGTGTGACGCTCGGAGCGACGTACGGGATGTTCAAACGGCCGGAGCTCGGCAGTCTG
>CAZNDQ010000743.1:0-1852 GCA_964571825.1 uncultured Planctomycetales bacterium
TACACGGTGCTGGCGTACGAGTCATACGCGGGAATGAACGAAGAAGGCGCCAACGTGCTCTTCCTCGACGGTCACGTCGAGTTCATTTCCCACGAACACCTCGAAACCCTGCTCCAGGAAACCATGGAACGAATCGGCCAGACTGGCAAAGAATAATCATCTATCGTCAACCAGCGGCAGCCGCGGCACAAAGCCGCTCCGCCCACATGGGCGGAGCGCCGATTGCAGCGGATATCACCGACTCAGCCACCGCAGATTTGCCCAAAAAACTGATGCATCGCGCCGTCCGTGTGCCCAGCCCATTCCACTCCCCAGGTCTGAATTCCTGACTCAAACCCAAACTCAATCTCAAACTAAATCTCAATCTCTGTGCTCTCTGTGCCCTCTGTGGCAAGAAAAACTCCGAATCCTCTGTGGCCCTTCAACCCGCGAGTTCCGCCGATCACTGCCCCCCAGCCAGCCCGAAGATATACACCCCCGGCTCATCGATATTCGTCACCGCGATCACGTCGCCCCCGCCCGTGATCTCGAACAACTCGCCAAGCTCCTCATCGTCCGCGGCGCTCAGCGGCGACCCGGCTGCAAACGGTGAAATTGTCTGAACCGGCGTCACCGTCCGTTCAAAGTTCGCCACCAGCGCAATTCGCCGGCTCGCAAAATGCGCCACGCCAATCGCCCCGCGCGGATCGATCCCCGGCAGGTCCTGCGTGTTCAGCACTTGCAGCGTAACCGGGTTGATCACCGCGAAATCCGTCGTGCCCGCGTTGTCATCGACCGCCACCGCCAGCGCCTCGCCATCTCCACTCAACGCCAGTGCCACCGGATGGTCCCGTGCCTCTCTGCTCACATCAACGCGGCGAACGTCGTACGGAGACGACGACTCCACCGCGACTACCGCCCCGAATCCCGCCAAAAAGACCCGCTCTCCGAGCCGGGAGTAAACAAGCTGCCGGTCAATGACACTCCCACCGGCGTTGCCCATCAGGTCGATCCGCCTCAGGAACTCCCCGTTTGACGCCCGCATGAACACCAACTCCCCGGCGAATCCCGGAGCAGCCCCGGCCTCCAACAGCACCGCAAGCTGCGACCCGTCCGGACTCAGCCGGGCCTGCAGAGGAACCTCTCCCTGCGGCGTAATCAGCCGGCGCACCTCGTCCTCGAACTCGCTCGCTCCCGTGCGTAGCACGGTCACGCGATCCGCGAATCGTGGATCGGTCGTCGGCACGTAGGCTTCGTCGCCGCCAATCGCGAAATCAATGCGGGCCCCGAGGTAATCCGACGTTGTCGGCGCCGTGAATCGCGTGATGAGTAGCGACCGGTTGTCGTAGAAAATCGCCGCATCGGGCTCGTCCGTCACCAGCGCCAGCCGCGACCCATCCCTCGAAATTCCCAGGGCGCTATAGCCCGCCGGGCGCTCGAGGTCGACAGGCAATCGAATCTCGGTCGTCTCAAACGGTGCAGCCGTCTCAAAGTGCAGCGCCAGCCCGCTGTTGAAATCCGTTACCGTGCCGTTGCCGTCGTCCGGCGGCAGGATAATCAGGTCCGGATCGAACCCGTCAGGCAGTTCGAGCTTTCCGCGGCGCTCGACAATTCCGCTTCCCCCGACCCCGCGGGTAAGCGTCAACGTCCCGAAAATGAAATCCCCGGCTGCCCCGCAACTCGCGCTCAGCGATGCGTGCCGCTGAACCGCCACCGCCAGAAACTCGCCCGACAGGTCGCCGGTCTCCTCGTCGTGCTGCAGAATCTCGATACGGGCCACGGTCTGATCGCATTCCGGATTGTCCGTCCGTTCCAGCGTGCAGAAGCCGATCGTGGCGGCGAGCGACATCGCACAGCTCGTCGCCAGCGGCGC
>CAZNDQ010000744.1:0-1851 GCA_964571825.1 uncultured Planctomycetales bacterium
CCCCGGGCTTGACCTCCGCGCCGACGCGAATCACGCCGCCGGAATCGAGGTTCTTCAACGCCTCATCGCCGACATTCGGAATGTCCCGCGTGATCTCCTCGGGCCCCAGCTTCGTGTCGCGCGCTCCGCATTCGAATTCCTCGATGTGGATCGAGGTGTAGTAATCCTCGCGGACCAGTTTCTCGCTGATCAGGATCGCGTCCTCGAAGTTGTACCCGTCGAACGTCATGAACCCGACCAGCACGTTCCGGCCCAGCGCCAGCTCGCCGTTCACCGTCCCCGGCCCGTCGGCGATGATCTGCCCCTCCTTGACCTTCTGCCCCGGCCGGACCAGCGGCCGCTGGTTCAGACACGTCCGCTCGTTCAGCCCCTGAAACTTCCGCAGCTCGTACTCGTCCACGTCGTCGATCACCACGCGCATCGCGTCGACGAACGTCACCGTCCCCCCACGCCGCGCGCGAATCACCATCCCGCTGTTCTCCGCCACCGCGCGCTCCATCCCCGTCCCCACGATCGGCGCCTCGCAGCGGATCAGCGGCACCGCCTGACGCTGCATGTTCGAGCCCATTAGCGCCCGGTTCGCATCGTCATGTTCGAGGAACGGAATCAGCGCCGCCGACACCCCCACCGTCTGCTTCGGCGAGATGTCGATGAAGTCGATCTCCTTCGAGTCCACCGTCGCCAGGTCGCCCCGCACCCGCGCGATCTGCAACCCGTCGTGCAGCTTCTTCGACGCCGGATCGACCACGTCCGGCGGCGCCAGGATCTTGCGCATCTCCTCGTCCGCGCGCAGATACTCGACCTCCCCGTTCACCTTGTTCCGTGTCACCTTGCGGTACGGCGTGATCAGAAACCCGTACTCGTCCACGCGCGAATAGATCCCCAGCGACGCGATCAGCCCGATGTTCGTCCCTTCCGGCGTCTCGATCGGACAGATGCGCCCGTAGTGCGAAATGTGCACGTCGCGCACCTCGAACCCCGCCCGCTTGCGGTTCAACCCGCCCGGACCCAGCGCCGACAGCCGCCGCTCGTGCGTCAACTGCGACAGCGGGTTCGTCTGGTCCACCACCTGGCTCAGTTCTCCGCGCCCAAAGAAAAACTCGATGCTGCTCGAAATGCTCTTGCTGTTCACCAGCTCCGCCACGCGCGTAAGCTGCTCCGGGTCCTTCAGGCTCATCCGCTCCTGCACCGTCCGCCGCAGCTTGAGGAACCCCTTGCGCAGCTCGTCGCTCGCCAGCTCGTCGATCGTCCGCAGCCGCCGGTTCCCCAGGTGGTCGATGTCGTCCACCTGATACTGCTGGTCGCCCGACCGCAGCAGCAGCAGGTACTTCAGCGAGTTGAGGATGTCCTCCACCCGCAGCGTCATCACCGACTCCGGCACGTTCTGATTGAACTTGCGGTTGATGCGGAACCGCCCTACCCGGCCCAGCCGGTAGCGGTTCTCGTCGAAGAACTTCTCCTTGAACAGCTTCTTCGCCTTGTCCACCTGCGGCGGGTTCCCCGGACGCAGCCGCGCGTAGATCTTCAGCAGCGCCTGCTCGAACTCCGACTGCTCCCCCTCCTTCACCGGCGGGTTGATCCCGTCCTCCCCCAGCGTGTTGACGATGATCGGGTCCGTGACCTTCGTCAGCACCTCCACCGACTTCGTCTTCGAACTCTGAATCCGCGCCACCGCGTCGCCGAGCTGGCACCCCGCCTTCACCAGCACGTCGCCCGACTCCTTGTCGACGATCGTCTCCACCGCGTACATGTCCGGCTTCAGGCTCCCCGCCGCCACCGTCTTGATGTGCTCGCCGTGCATCTCCCGCAGGATCGCCGCCGTCGTCGCGTACTGCTCGCTCATCGCCCGCA
>CAZNDQ010000745.1:0-1848 GCA_964571825.1 uncultured Planctomycetales bacterium
CATCGAAAAGAAGCCCTTCTTCCACGCCTTCCCCGGCTCCGAGGCCCTCTCCTTCGGCATGCTCGGCTGCGACCTCCATTGCAGCTACTGCCAGAACTGGATCACGAGCCAGTCCCTGCGCGATGACCGCGCCGTCGCCCGCCCGCAGTTCACCTCGCCCGACGAACTCATCGCCCTCGCCCGTGAGCACCAGACCCCCGTCATCGTCAGCACCTACAACGAGCCGCTCATCACCGCTGACTGGGCCGTCGAGATCTTCAAGCTCGCTCGCGCCGAGGGCCTCACCTGCGGCTTCATCTCCAACGGCAACGCCACCCCCGAGGTCCTCGATTTCATCCGCCCCTGGGTCGATCTCTACAAGGTCGACCTCAAGGGCTTCGACGATCGCCACTACCGCGAACTCGGTGGCACGCTCCGCGCGGTTCTTGACACGATCCGCAACCTCCATCGCATGGGCTTCTGGGTCGAGGTCGTCACCCTTGTCGTCCCCGACTTCAACGACGGCGACGAGGAGCTGCGCGGCATCGCCGAGTTTCTCGCGAGTGTCTCGACCGACATCCCCTGGCACATCACCGCCTTCCACCCCGACTACAAGATGTCCGACCGCGGCCGCACCCCACACGACACCTTATTCCGCGCTTACGACTTCGGCCGCGCGGCCGGTCTCAAGTACGTCTACCCCGGGAATCTCGGCGGACGACACGACAAACGCGAGAGTACCTGGTGTGCATCCTGCGGCGAACTGCTCATCGCGCGCAACGGCTTTCTGGTGACGGCAAATCGCCTCACCGACGGCCGCTGCCCAGCTTGCGCCTCGCCCCTCCCCGGCTACGCCCTCGACCGCCCCCAGAACACGCCCCGCAGCCGCGGCTTCCCACTCTCGCTCCGCTGAGTCGCGCCGGGATTTCTCCTGCCCATCGCGGCTTGTTGTCGCCGCTGAGAGGTTGAGTTACTCGGTGCCTGCACAGAACGGAGCCGAGCGCGGGGGATCAGTCGTTGCTACGGAGACGGGGATAGTCGTTGCCCTCGTCGATCATCCAGACATCCGTGAAGTCCCAGGGGGATCGAAGGTCGCCTGCATTTGCATCTGGGCGGTGGACAAGCCGACGCCGCCGGAGCTGGTGGGCTGGCCGGAGGTCTGCGTGTCCCAGGTGGCGCCGAAGAGGCCGATGTCGGCGGGAAAAGCGGGGACGATGGTCAGCCGGTCGATGGCGTGGCCGTCGCCGTCGTAGGTGCCGCGGAAGGCGTCGATGAACGAGTCGATCGGGTCAAAGGGGCCGAAGACGGACATCTGGCAAATTCATGGCGCGGGAAGCGGCCGTGGCAGGCGCGGGTCAATTGACTGCGAGGCGACGGGGCCTAAGATGAGAGGGTTGCGACGAGTCCGCGCCCCTAGCTCAATTGGATAGAGCATCGGTCTACGGAACCGAAGGTTAGTGGTTCGAATCCACTGGGGCGTAGTCGTTTGGGACCGGCCAGCAAGGAGCGGCCGGTTTTTTTGTGCGCGCAATTCGCGAGGAAGCATCTGAGGGTAATGAGGTTAGGGTGACGTAAGTTTGTCTGGCGCGGCGCGACGGGACGATTGAAGGCGGCGGAGGGCGGTCCAGGCGGGCCAGGCGAGGAGGGGCCAGGGGAGTGCCCAGAGGGGGAGGACGGCGTAGTCGAGGCGGCCGGTCCAGACGGAGCCGTCGTCGGGACGGCGCGTCGTCCAATCGTAATCGTCGAGGCCGAGGTGCGGTGCGGGAACAGGGAGTTCGCCAACGAGGATGTCCCAGCGGAAGCGCGATTGGTAGGCGGCGTTCGGTTCGGGCAGGCGGTTGGGCTCGACGTTGAGGCCGTCGTCAGTTG
>CAZNDQ010000746.1:0-1847 GCA_964571825.1 uncultured Planctomycetales bacterium
CGCGGGGACGGTGCAGGGAGTATGCCGGCCGTGGACGTTCGGGGGTCAGACGGCGGCGAGCGCGGCGGTGAATCACGCGGAGTTGGAAATTGTGGACGGCGCGCGGGGCGGTCAAGCGGCGCCGACGTGGGACTCGCCGGATGACGCGAACTATGACCGCGTGCGCGACGAGGTGCTGGGGCCGCGGGGGCTGAGCGAGGCGCAGGTGCAGGCGGTGTGGATCAAGGTGGCGAATGCGGGGCCGACGGTGTCGCTGCCGGCGGAGAACGCGGATGCGCTGGTGCTGGTCGAGCAGATGGGGAACATCGCGCGGGCAGTGCGGGTGCGGTATCCGAACGTGAAGGTGGCGTTTCTGTCGAGCCGGATCTACGCGGGGTATGCGTCGACGGGGCTCAACCCGGAGCCGTATGCGTACGAGAGCGGGCTGGCGGTAAAGTGGGTGATCGGGGCACAGATTGCGCAAATGGCGGGCGGCGGGCTTGATGTGCGGGCGGGCGATCTGAATTACGAGTCGGCGGCGCCGTGGCTGGCATGGGGGCCGTATCTGTGGGCGGACGGGTTGATGCCGCGCGGGGACGGGCTGATCTGGGAGTGCGCGAATCTGGATACGGACGGGACGCATCCGTCGGAGAGCGGCGAGCAAAAGGTCGGGGCGCTGCTGATGCAGTTCATGTTGAGTTCGCCGTATGCGGTACCGTGGTTCCGGTCGAACCCGCCGATGTGCGCGGGGGCGTGCGGGGACATCGATGGGAGCGGCGGGGCGGTGGACCTGGACGATTTCGCGGCGTTTGCGGCGTGTTTCCGGATGCCGGCGTTTTCGTCGGCGGCGTGTGCGTGCGCGGACATGAACGGGGACCTGGTCGTAGACCTGGCAGACTTTTCGCTGTTCTCGAACGTGTTCGGGGCGGTGGCGGCGGAGGAGTGGCCATGCCCGTGACGAGGAAATGCGGAGTGCGGAATGCGGAATGTGGAGTGAAGGCGGCGACCGTACGCTCGTCGGCGTGCTGGGCGGACAGCGCGATCAGAGATCCTTCGCTGTCGCTCAGGATGACGGCGACGGGCGTTCGAGGCGACGAGCCGGTGGCTCGGCGCTTATCGGCTGCGCGGGAAAAGGAGTCGGCGATGGCGGCGAAGCTGTTTCGGGTGATCCTGCCGGTGTCGGATATCGAGCGGGCGGCGAAGTTCTACGCGGCGGTACTGGGGGCGCCGGGGATGCGGGTATCGGAGGGGCGGCACTACTTTGACTGCGGGGGGACGATCCTGGCGTGCTTCGATGCGCGGGCGGATGGGGATGCGTACGACGCGCGGCCGAACCCGGAGTGGTTGTACTTCGCGGTGGAGGAAATTGAGGCGACGTACGCCGCCTGCGAGCGCGCCGGGGCGAAGTTGGCGCCGGGGGAGGTGCACGGAGACCCGGCGGGCAAGATCGCTCGGCGGCCGTGGGGCGAGCGATCCTTTTACTGCGAGGATCCGTTTGGGAACAAGATCTGCTTTGTCGATGCGGCGACGACATTTCGGGGGAATTGATGCAAGAGAGGAAGGGATTCCTCGCTGCGCGCGGAATGACAACTCGATGTGGGATGTCGGATGTGCGATGTGGGATGTGATGGCGTACTGGGGGCACGTGGTTCTTGAGATTCTTCGCTGGCGCTCAGAATGACGGCCAGACAGTGACCAGTGGCCAGTGGCCAGTGGCCAGTGAAGGAGTCGCGGGGGACCGCGACGAAGAATACGGCGCGGGGTTGGCGTGCTGGGGGCACGTGGTTCTTGAGATTCTTCGCTGGCGCTCAGAATGACGGCATACTCAGCATGACGGCATACTCAGCATGACGGCATACTCAGCATGA
>CAZNDQ010000747.1:0-1835 GCA_964571825.1 uncultured Planctomycetales bacterium
CCCGCGCCGCGACTCGAAACACCCGAGAAAGGACGTCCCATGCGCCTGATCATTCGCTCGCTCCTCGTCGGCGGTCTCCTCTTCGCTTCCTCCGCCCTCGCCGCCACCGTCCCCACCTCTGCTCCCGCCTCCGCACCGGCCGCCGCGCCCGCCACCGACGAAAAACCCGAGCTATCCGCCGATACCCTCGAAGGCCTCAAGTTCCGCTCCATCGGCCCCGCCCTCATGTCCGGCCGCATCTCCGACTTCGCTGTCAACCCGCGCAACCGCGCCCACTATTTCGTCGCCGTCGCCTCCGGCGGCGTCTGGAAAACCACCAACGGCGGCACCACCTGGACCCCCGTCTTCGACGCGCAGGGCTCCTACTCCATCGGCTGCGTCACCATGGACCCCGACAACCCCAACCTCGTCTGGGTCGGCACCGGCGAGAACAACAGCCAGCGCAGCGTCGGCTGGGGCGACGGCCTCTACCGCTCCCGCGACGGTGGCACCTCCTGGGAAAACGTCGGCCTCAAGGAATCCGAACACATCGGCATGATCACCATCGATCCGCGCGACTCGAACGTCGTCTACGTCGCCGCCCAGGGCCCCCTCTGGCGCTCCGGCGGAGACCGCGGCCTCTACAAAACGACCGACGGCGGCGCCACCTGGCAGCGCATCCTCCACGTCAGCGACGACACCGGCATCAACGAAGTCAACCTCGACCCGCGCAACCCCGACGTCCTCTACGCCTCCGCCTACCAGCGCCGCCGCCACGTCTGGACCCTTATCAACGGCGGCCCCGAGTCCGCCATCTACAAATCCACCGACGCCGGCGCCTCCTGGCGCAAGGTCTCGCGCGGCCTCCCCGAAGTCGACCTCGGCCGCATCGGTCTCGCCCTCGCCCCCGCCAACCCCGACATCCTCTACGCCATCGTCGAGGCCGCCGAGGGCAAGGGCGGATTCTTCCGCTCCACCGACCGCGGCGAAACCTGGGAAAAACGCAACGACTACATGACCTCCAGCCCCCAGTACTACAACGAGATCATCGCCGACCCCCTCAACCCCGACCGCGTCTACACCATGGACACCGTCATGCACGTCACCGAAGACGGCGGCAAAACATTCCAGCGCGTCCCCCGCCGCAACCGCCACGTCGACGACCACGCCCTCTGGATCGACCCCGCCAACACCGACTACCTTCTCGTCGGCTCCGACGGCGGCATCTACGAATCCTTCGACCGCGGCGCCAACTGGCGCCACATGTCCAACCTCCCCATCACCCAGTTCTACCGCGTCGCCGTCGACAACTCCGAGCCCTTCTACTTCGTCTACGGCGGCACACAGGACTACAACACTCTCGGCGGCCCCTCCCGGACCACCAGCCCCGTCGGCGTCACCAACGAAGACTGGTTCGTCACCGTCGGCGGCGACGGCTTCGAACCCTGCATCGACCCCGAAGACCCCAACATCGTCTACTCCCAGTGGCAGCACGGCGGCCTCGTCCGCTACGACCGCCGCAGCGGCGAAACCGTCGACATCAAGCCCGCCGAAGCCCCCGGCGAAGACCCCTACCGCTGGAACTGGGACTCCCCCCTCATCATCAGCCCCCACAGCCACACCCGACTCTACTTCGCCGCCCAGAAGCTCCTCCGCTCCGACGACCGCGGCGACTCCTGGACCGTTATCAGCGGCGACCTCTCCCGCCGCCTCGACCGCAACGCCCTCCCCGTCATGGGCCGCATCCAGAACGTCGACGCCGTCGCCAAGAACGCCTCCACCTCGTTCTACGGCAACTGCGTCGCCCTCACCGAATCCCCCCTCGTCGAGGACCTCCTCTACGTCGGCACCGACGA
>CAZNDQ010000748.1:0-1828 GCA_964571825.1 uncultured Planctomycetales bacterium
CCCGCGGCTTTTATTGTCGCCGCCCCGGCGGCCTGGTTTATCGAAATTCTTCCTTTCACACTCCCCTCCCTTCTGAGCAATAGTGTCCGGGACCCTTGCGGCAGCAGGGTTGCCTATTTTAACATTTGCGCCATGGGCTCAAATGTGGCATCCTTGGGGCATGGGCAAGTCACGGACTGGCAAACGATCCCGGCGGCGGCTGGCTCCCGATCTCGTGGCGGGGTTGCCGCAGTTGCGATTTGTCGAGGGCATGCTGGGGCACCTGCGGGCGGCGTACGATCATCCCAACCGACGGCTGTATTTCGATGACCTGTTCATCGCATTGCTGCTGGCGTTCTACAACCCCGTCGTCCGCTCGTTGCGCGGCATGGAGGACGCCAGCCAGATGCCGAAAATCAACCAGCACCTGGACCTCGACGCGATCAGGCGTTCCACCGCCAGTGATGCGTTGGCGGTGTTTGATCCGCAACTGCTCATGCCTTTGATCGCCGATCTTCGCCGGCGGGTGTCGCCGCGGCAGATGGATGCGACCGACGACACCTTGCGCGGCCTGCTGAATCGGCTGCTGGCGTTCGACGGATCGTACTTCCGCACCGCCTGCGACGTGGGCATGGCGTTGCGGGAACGCCACGGGTCGCGTTTGCGTGGCCGTGTGCGGTTGAACCTGCACCTGTCGGTGCGTGACGGGCTGCCCAGCGGCGTGAGCGTCGCGGGGCGGGGCGATCCGGGCGAGCCGACGGCGCTGCTCGAGGGGGTCGAGCCCGGTCAGATCGTGGTGGCCGACCGGGGCTGCTTCAGCCATGAGACCGTGCATCGGTTGCTTGGCAAGAAGGCGGACTTCGTGCTGCGTCTGCAAAAGAGCGTGTGCTGCGAGCGGATCGGTGAGCGGGCACTGACCCAGGCCGACCGTGACGCCGGCGTGATCAGCGATCAGACGGTGCTGTTGACCGGTTCAAAGAACACCCAGGCCTCGACGCCGCTGAGATTGGTGACGATCCAGCCACAGGGTGACTCGGCCCGGCAAGACGCGGCGGCGGGCGGGCCGCCGTCCCCCCTGCGATTGCTCACGAGCGTTCAGGACGACCCGGTCGCGGCGTGGATGATCGGCCACCTGTACCGCCGCCGCTGGGACATCGAACTGTTCTTCCGCTGGCTCAAGAGTTGCGCAAAGTGGGACCATCTGCTCAGCGAGAGCTCAAACGGCATGCTGATGCAGTTCTACGTCGCCCTGATCGGCACGCTGCTGCTGGCGGCCTGCACCGGACGCAAGCCCGATCGCTACAGCTTTAATCTGCTGAGCATGGCCGCCGCGGGGTATGGCAGCCTCGAGGATGCCCTGGCCATCCTCGAGCGTCGCCACGCTGAACGGGACCGCGACCGAAAGCGCCGCCAACAGCGGCGTCAAAATCAGTCCGCTTGACGCACACGATCGCGTCGCACCGCTCGTGCTTCACGTTCATGCTGCGCCTCACCCGCCTCCCCAGCCAGGCCCCAGCCGCTCTGCACCCTCCCACCACCCCTCATCCCCACGCATCGCCCCCAATGACGCTCCCCCCACCGGACACTATTGCTAAGAAGGGAGGGGAATAAGCAGGACGAAGTGTCCGCCCCGGAAAATGGGCAGACCCGAGGCTGACGGGAAGCGCTGCGGGTTTGAGAAAGGCGGCGGCAGAACATAGAGTACCGTTGGCGCGTCAGACGCCGCGCGCCGTGTTTTCAGATTCCTGATGTCGGCGTCCAAGATAACCTGCATGGATCTAGGCAGCTTCTTCAAAGGCAAGCGGGGCGGGGACCGGGACGCCACGGGTGGCTCGTTTGTCCGTGATCC
>CAZNDQ010000749.1:0-1821 GCA_964571825.1 uncultured Planctomycetales bacterium
TCCCCCGACGCGGGTCGATTATGCCGATCAATCCGAATAAACTGCCGCGACGCACCCGGCTTGCGCCGGCCGATCACCCCTGCAGGAGGTTCGCCAATGGTCCGCGTCGGAATTTGCGGCTGCGGCTTCATGGGCCGCACTCACCACCGCCTCCTCAGCGCCCGCCCCGACGTCCGCATCACCGCCCTGATGGACATCGACGAAGGCCGCCGCCACGGCCGCTGGTCCGACCGCATCGGCAACCTCCCCTCACGCTGGGACGAAGCCCTCGACATGTCCGCCATCCGCTCCCACGCCACCGTCGAAGACCTCGTCGCCGATCCCGACGTCGACCTCGTCGTGGTCACGCTCCCGACGCACCTACACGCCGCCACCACCATCGCCGCCCTCCGCGCCGGCAAGCACGTCCTCTGCGAAAAGCCCATGGCCCTCTCCTCCGCCGACTGCGACCGCATCGTCGCCGCCGCCCGCGCGGCCCCCGGCTACTACATGGTCGCTCAGTGCATCCGCTTCTGGCCCCAATACGCCGAGATCAAGCGCCGCGTCGACTCCGGCGAGTACGGCCCCGTCCGCTCCGTCATGCTCCGCCGCATCGCCTCGCCCCCCGGCTACAGCGCCGGCGGCTGGCTGATGGACCACCAGCGCAGCGGCGGCGCCCTCCTCGACCTCCACGTCCACGACGTCGACTACGCCCTCTACCTCCTCGGCCCGCCGCGCGGCGTCCTCGCCGGCGGCACGCGCGGCCCCTCCGGCGGCATCGACCATGTCTCGGCCCTCTGGGACTACGGCCCCGACCAGATCGTCTCCCTCGAGGGCGGCTGGAGCTACCACCCCGGCTTTGCCTTCGAGATGTTCGTCAACGTCCGCTGCGATCTCGCCACCATGCAGTGGCGCATGTCCGACGGCCCGCGCGTCAAGCTCTGGGCCGCCGGCCGCGACCCACAGGAAATCGACGTCAAACCCGGCGACGGCTGGTCCGAGGAGATCGACTATTTCCTCAACTGCGTCGCCCGCGGCCAGCGCCCGACCATCGTCACCCCCGAAAGCAGCGCGCTGGCCATCCGCATCGCCGAACTCGAACGCGAGAGCATTCAGCGCGGCGAAAAGGTCCTCTGCGGCGAGTGGCTCGGCCACGCGCAATCATCCGGATAAATGAGCGGTCACGATTCAAACATCGTCGTCGGCATCGGCGAGCTGCTCTGGGATTGCTTCGGCGGGCAGCGCCGCCCCGGCGGCGCCCCCGCCAACGTCGCCTACCACGCCACGCAGCTCGGCCTCCGCGGCGCCGTCCTCTCGCGCGTCGGTGCCGACGAACCCGGCGACGCCCTCTGCACGCACCTCCGCGAGCGCGGCCTCGACGAACGCTGCCTTCAGCGCGATCCCGACCACCCGACCGGCCGGGTCACCGTCGACGCCTCCCGCGCCGACGCGCCGAGCTACACCATCCACGAAGACGTCGCCTGGGACTTCCTCGAATACCAGCCGCGCCACGCGCAACTCGTCGCCGGCGCCGCCGCCGTCTGCTTCGGCACCCTCGCCCAGCGCGCCGAAACCTCACGCACCACCATCCGCCGCCTGCTCGCCGACGCCGCGCCCGCCCTGCGCGTCTACGACATCAACCTCCGCCCGCCCTGGTGCCCGATTCACACGGTCATCGAATCGCTCGCGCTTTGTGACGTGGTCAAACTCAACGCCGACGAAGCCCGACAGCTCGCCTCCGCCCTCGGATTTCCACTCGCTTCCCTCCGCGACACCGCCGGGGCGCTGCTCGCCCGCTTCGCCCCCCGCGTCGTCTGCATCACCCGTGCTGAACGCGGCAGC
>CAZNDQ010000750.1:0-1820 GCA_964571825.1 uncultured Planctomycetales bacterium
CTGCGGCGGGTGCCGGTGGAGATGTTCGGGCGGCAGCGGGAGTTTCTGACGGGGACGATGCAGATCGCGCTGCGGTGCGCGGCGCCGATCATGCAGGGGTTCGTCATCAGCCGGAAGAACTACTACTTTCACTTTCACGCGATCGGGCCGCTGATCGATCCGGACCTGGCGCGTGACGAGCCGGAGATCCTGCAGCAGGCGATGCAGGCCTACGCGGACAACATCGCCGAGCACGTGCGGAAGTGGCCGTGCCATCTCAGCGGGTTCTGACGTCCGCCGGCGGACGGGGAACGCCCACACATGAGTCGTTTGCGAATTGCGTTCGAGCGGTTCTGGCGCGAGGGCGGAGCCGTGCTGGGCTTCGTCGAGGCACTGGCGGTCTGGCCGCTGCGGCTGCGGCGCGAGGTGCTGACGGGTATGAGCCCGCCGGTGCGCAACGTAGAGGACGTGCGGCGGGTGCTGGCGTGGCTGGGGAGCCCGCTGATTGTGAGCGGCTGCGCGGCGCCGGGGGATGACCTCATGGGACAGGTCCGCCGTGGATACCAGGCGGCGAACGAAGACTTGCGAAAGCAGATCCGCGAGGAGTTGGCGCTGCATCTGGTCGAGGCGCACGACCCGGTGCTGCGGCGAGTGCTGGAGCTGGCGCGGGAGATTGCGCTGGTCGAGGGGCGCGAGTCGCTGCTGGCGCTGCTGACGCAGCGGTTCGGGCCGGGCGCGCCGGCCGCATCGGGAGTCGCCCCATCATCCGTGCCCGCTGGCGCCGCGCCACACGATGCGCGGGCCGACCTGGTGGCGGCGCTGGCGGCATTGCGCGACACGACGCTCGAGCCGTTATTCCGGCATCTGCTGGCGAAGTTCGCCGATGGTGTGGGGCACGATCCACAGGCGCTGGAGATCGGTCGGGAGGCGGCGCTGGGGCTGTGGCGGTTGCGGCCGGAGGAGATGCCGACGGCGCTGCCGGCGCTGCTGCGCGACGATCCCATACTGCGCGAGCGGGTGGATGCGCCGCCCGCAGCCGTCGCGCGGGTGTAAAAAGGAACAGGCCTCGGCAGGGTGGACCGAGGCCTTCGCGTTGGTTAAACGCAATTGGGGCGAGTAGGAATCGTTCCTGGCCGTCTCCGGCCGTGTCGTTCGTTTGGTTTCCCCCGCCGCGATGAAGTTGACCGCCCTCGGCGCGGCAGCGGGTGCATCCGTCGGACAGCCCCTTCCAGGCCCGGCTATGCCGTCCGCGTTTCGTCGGTGACGCGGCGAATCAGCTCGCTCTGGGTCGAGGCGGCGAGCCGCTGTACCACGTCCTGGTCCCTCAGCACGCGATAGCCGTGTCCGCACTGGCGGCAGAGCCGTCCTTTGCCCCGCGCCGCGGTGGGCACGAGCAAGGGGTGCAGGCAATGCGGGCAACGGATGATGGTCGGCACTTGGGGATCCCCCTACCGGTGCGTCTACCTATCGGACGGCCGAACCGCGTCGCCGGCCATCCGCACATTCTTACCCGGCGGGTCGGGGCGGGTTGCAGCCGGCGGAGATTTTTCTCAACCGATTGTCAGGAAACGGGTTATAAACGGCGGCGGTCAGATGAGGCCGAGGATATAGGACAGAAGGAGCCATGCATCCTGGTCGCCGATGGGAAAGATGGAGTCGTCGAGGGGGGCGTTCTTGAAGGTCTGAGGGACGAGGAGCGAGTCGGGCCCGCAGGTGGTGTCCATGAGTTCGGTGCAGTCGGCCGTGTGTTCGAGGCCGAGGAGGTAGCCGGCCTCGAGCGCCGCCACGTTGCCGATCGCGGTCCCCAGCACTGCAGCCGTCGGCGTTCAGACAATACTGGA
>CAZNDQ010000751.1:0-1818 GCA_964571825.1 uncultured Planctomycetales bacterium
CCGCACCGTGCGCTCGTCCCAGTGCTCCGCCGTGATCGGAATGCCGTAGTCGTTCGGCCGCACGTACGGATTCGTGCTGACGATCACGTTCGGCAGATACGGCGTCGCCTCCGGCCCCTCGCGGTGCACGATGAAGTTCTCGCCGTACTCGATCGCCTCCGGCACGTCCGCGTACGCGTGCAGCCGCCCCGTGTCCGTGTGGAACGGCTCATCGTCGTGCACCTGCTCCCAGAACGGAATCCGCGGATACGTGCGGAACAGCATCAGCGCGCCGCCCGCCGGCCCGTACTTGCCCGCCATGATGTCTTCGAGCTTGTACCCCGTCGTCGTCGTGCTCGAATCCAGCAGCCGCTGGATGTACACGCCCCGCTTGCCCTCGTACTCGAACTTGAAGTAGTCCGTGAACCGCTTGTCCCCCGTCTCCTCCGCCATCGCCTTGGCGATCCCCGCCAGAATCGCGAAGTCGTCCTTCGACTCGAACACCGGCCGGATCCCGCCCTTCCAGATCTGCAGGAACGGGTTCGAGCACGACGCCGTGATCTCCAGGTCCTCGAACTCCACCCAACTGTTCGCCGGCAACCCGATGTCCGCGTACTGCACCGACGCCGTCATCACGATGTCCTGCGCGATGATCATCTCAATCAGCGGATTGACGTTCTTGAACATGTCGTAGCAGTGCTTGGCGTTGTTGAAGAGATTGACGTTGGTGAAGTGCAGCGTCTTCGTCGGCGTCGGCATGTGCGACTTGCCGGTGAACACCTTCCGCCCCGCCCCCGGCGTCTCGACGATCAGCGGCCGGTCGCCGTGATTCCAGTACGCCGGCTCCTCGTCCTTCGTGTAGGCGTGCGCCTTCACCTCCCGCCCGTGTGCCTGCTCGTTCAGATTCGGCTCAAACGGGTCCTCCGCCACCCAGCCCTTGAACCCCGGCCCCGTGATCTTGCTCCCCTGAAACAGCGCCGCCTTGTAGTTCCCCGCCCAGCCGTGCACCCCCGCGCCCTTCTTCCCGATCTGCCCCGTCAGCATGATCGGCAGGTAGGCGGCCCGGTTCGCCTCCGTCGCGTGGAACCAGTGATTGATCCCCTCACCCTGATGGATCGCCACCGCCCCGCCGCCCCGCGACACCTCCCAGATGTCCTTCGCCAGCCGCTCGATCATCTCCTTCGGCGAATGCGTGATCTGCGCCACCGTCTCCAGGTCGTAGTCGCGCAGGTGCGTCTGGTACATCGTCCACAGCGTCTGCACCTCAACCTCGCGCCCGTCGACCAGCTTCACCTTCCACGTGCCCGCCAGCGCCGGCTCGATCCCCCGCGCTGCCAGCCGCTTGCCCACGTCGTCGCGCGTCACCGCGACCGGCTTGTTCGCCTTGCCGTCCCACACGACCCGGTCCCCCAGCTTCGCGTGCTGCTCGGCCGTCAGCCCCTGCACCTTAAAGCTCGGCCCGTCCGGCGACAGCGCGCTCTTGTAGTCGGCGAAGATCTCCTCCGCGCGCAGCCGCACCAGCGTGTCCGTCCGCACCAGCAGCGGGAAGTCGGTGAACTGCTTGACGAACGACTCGTCGTACCACTTCCGCTCGATCATCAGCCGCGTCACGCCCAGCCACAGCGCCGCGTCCGTCTGCGGCCGGATCGGCACCCAGTAGTCCGCCTTCGTGCTCGGCGGCCCGTACTCCGGCGCGATCACCACGATCCGCCCCCCGCGCTCCATGCACTCGATAAACCAGTGCGAATCGGTGAGCTTGTTCTCCACCAGGTTCTTGCCGTTCATGATGATCAGCTTGCTGAAGCGCAGATCGTTGAAGTCGCAGTCGCTGTTCTGCAG
>CAZNDQ010000752.1:0-1817 GCA_964571825.1 uncultured Planctomycetales bacterium
ATCGCCTCGGCCGACGAGGCATATGATTTCGCCGTCGAACTGCAGCGCCTGGTGACGTACCTCGGAGTCTCTGAAGGCGTGATGCAGAAGGGGCAGATGCGCTTCGAGCCAAACGTCAATCTGTCGATCGTCGAGGACGGGCGCGAGTTCCGCACGCCGATCGCGGAGATCAAGAACCTCAACAGCTTCCGCGCGCTCCGCGCGGCGATCGAGTATGAAGCGCAACGCCAACTCGGGGAATGGCAGCGCGACCACGACTACGTGCTGGAGAAGGTGGGCAAAGTCAACTGCGGCTGGCGTGACGACCGCGGCGAGACCGAGCAGCAGCGGGGGAAGGAGGAGGCACACGACTACCGCTACTTTCCCGACCCGGACCTGGTACCGGTGACGCTGGAAGAGGCGAAGCTGGAGGAGCTACGGGCGGCGCTGCCGGAGCTGCCGGCGGCGCGCCGGGCGCGGCTGATGCGCGAGCTGTCGCTCGGCGCGAGCGACACGGAGCAGATCGTCGGGGACCGGGCGACGGCCGACCTGTTCGAGGCGGCGCTGGCAGCCGGCGCCGACGCGCGGACGCTGACCAAGCAGTTCATCAGCTTCTGGGCCAGGCTGGCCAACGAGGCGGGTGGAACGATCGTTTCACTGGGGGTCGACGCGGGGCGGCTGGCGGAGCTGAGCGCGCTGACGGCCGCGGGAAAAATCAACGCCACGGCGGCGCAGACGATCGCCGAGCGCATGCTGCGCGACGCACGCGCGCCGGGGGAGATCGCCCGCACCGAAAACCTCGAACAGTCGCAGGACGCCGGCGCGATCGAGGCCTGGGTGGACGAGGTGATCCTCGGCAATCCCGGCGCGGTCGAAGACTATCGCAGCGGCGGCAAGAAAAGCGCCAAGGCGCTGGGGTTCCTGCAGGGGCGGGTGATGCAGCTCTCCAGGGGCAGCGCTGCGCCGCAGCTCGTACGAGAACTGCTCGAGCGAAAGCTGAGCGGCTAGGCCGGGGACGGGGGCGATGCGCATCACGCATACGTTCACGCTCACTGCAACGGCGGAATCGCTGTGGCCGCTGGTGGCGAATACCGAGAGCCTGAACCGCGAGATCGGGCTGCCGGCCGTGACGTACGAGTTCGTGCCGTTGTCAGACGGGGGTTCGCAGATCATCGCGCGGGCGTCGCTGCTGGGCCGGCGGCTGGAGTGGATCGAGCACCCGTTCGAGTGGGTGGCGCCGCGGCAGTACGAAGTGGAGCGCGAGTTTCGCGCCGGGCCGTTTCGCCGGATCGTCGGCGGCACGCGGCTGGCGGCCGAGGGCGGTCGTACGCGCGTGGAGATGTCGGCCGACTACCAGCCGGCCGGGCTTCTGGGGCGGCTCGCCGGTCGCAGCGTCTTCGCGCAGAGCATGCAGCAGGCGCGCGCGGCGATGGAAGCGTTCGACAGTTACCTGGCGCATCAGGTTGCGTCGGCGTTCCCGCGGCGCGCGGGCCGGGCGCGGGTCAACGAAACGCAACTGGCGGCGGCGCTGGCGCAGATGCGTGCGGCCGGGATGCCGGTAGCGCTGGGCGAGCGGCTGGCGGAGCACCTGCGGACGGCTCCGGATGAGCATGTCGTGTCGATGCGGCCGTTTGAATTGGCCCAGCGCTGGCGCAGCGACCGGACCGAGACGCTGCGCCTGTTCATGGCGGCGACGCGGGCAGGCATCGTCGATCTGACGTGGCACGTGATCTGCCCGACGTGTCGCGGTTCGCAGCACGGTCACTCGTCGCTGCGTGAGGTGCATCGGCAGGCGCACTGCCCCTCGTGCAACATTCGCTTCCATGCCGACTTCGACC
>CAZNDQ010000753.1:0-1810 GCA_964571825.1 uncultured Planctomycetales bacterium
CGGTGCCGCACATGTCGAGTTCCCGCAGTCAGGAGGGCCACGTGATGACCACCGCGACCGCCAGCCCGCCACCCGTCGTCGATCCCGGTGCAGTCTCGGGGGGTGTGAAACAGATCCTCGTGTCGCTTATCGAACTGCTGGAAGGGATGAGCCGGGCGGTGCTGCCGGACAAGCCGATCCGGGAATACCTCGGGCCGACGTTCAAGGGGTTGCAGGCGGCCGCCAACGCCGTGCGGGCGTCGCTCGACGGCGACTACTGGAGCGGCGAACGCGGCGACCTGCTCGACGCGGCGCTCGGCGGGCAGGTCTTCGAGCGGCTGCGTAACGCCTTCGTCAAGGCCGACATCGCGCTGGACAAGCTGGCGGGCTTCCTGCTCCAGATTCGCAAGAAGAAGAAGCGGACGGTCATCGTGGTCGTTCAGCACCCCGACCTGCGCTCGGCCGAGGAAATTCGGCGTGCGCGCGAGGAGGCCGAGCGCAAGGCGAAGGAACTGGACGCGGAGCAGAAGAAGGAACTCGCCAGGCTGAACGGCGTGATCCAGGGCCTTCGGGCGGAATACCTGCCGAAGCTCGGCGAGGTAGAGATGAAGCTGGAGCAGGTGGTGGAGAGGCTCGTGGGAGCGGCGCGGGCCGCGGCCGTGATGCACCTCGGGGCGACGGGCGACGCGACGGAACGGGCCAAGCGCGCGAAACTGATCGAGACTGGTGACGAGCTGTGGAGCGACCGCTTCAAGTGGGTCCGCGAGCCGCAGTTCGTCGCCACTGGCAAGTTGGCGTGGATGAAGTACGCAGCGGTGTTCAAGCAGTCATAGCTCTCGCCGCGCCACTCGAATTCATACTGTGGGACGGAGTTTCCACGCCCATCAAAAAAAGGAGGTTCCCGCGGCGAAATGCATTGCGGGAACGATTCATCCGATTGTGCATCCGCGCAATAGCGCTTTCGCCTGCACGGAGAGGGCAGCGGTGCGCCCCATTCCGCGACTATTTCGTCGAGAACAAAACCTGCACCGTCTCGCTCCGGTCGCCGGCGACCGTGAAAACCAGCAGATACTCGAGCCCGGGCTGCAGCTCGATGCCCGAGACCTCCTGCTTCTCAAAGTTGTAGACCTTCCAGTCCGGACCGGGGGAAGCGAGGTTGTACTCGACGCCCGGCTTCATCAGCCGCTCCGTATCGCTCGAGTTGGCCGGAGTAATGACCCACTCCGCCTGATGAGAGTAGTCGGCGTCGAACTCCTTGTGAATCTGCATCGAGGTGCTGGTGATGCGGCCGAAGTTCTTGCCCTCGATGAAGTCGAACTTGAAGGTGGGTCGCGTGCCGACAGTCTCGCGCACTTTGAACGAAGCGTGGCCCATGTAAGCCTTCTTGAGCTGGTTCTGCGTCGCCTCATGCCCGTCGACAAAGATGCGGAGGTAGCTGTCTTTCTTCGAGACGTTCTTGCCGATGTTGACCGCCTGCATGGCGGCGCCGGTGACGCTGCAACCGGCAGCGGGGATCAGCAGACCAGCGGCGAGCAACAGCGAAACCAGAGCACGACTGCGCATGGGATCGTCCTTTCCTGTGAGTAGGCGTCGATGAGGGCGCCGGCGCGGCGCCGCCCCCGGACCGCGCGGCCGGGGCGATGCGTCGCACTGATGGGGCGGTAGTGTATGCGCACGGAATCAGGTGGCAAGGAAGCAGCTCTCGTTCGTCACGTGGGTGCGAGCGAGAAGGGACGCCCGCGCGCGGAGGGCCGGGGGGCCGGACGGTGGGACGCCGCCGCGCGTTACGAAGGCGGAAAGGCTTGGCTCGGATCGGAGCGGTCGATAGGAT
>CAZNDQ010000754.1:0-1798 GCA_964571825.1 uncultured Planctomycetales bacterium
CACCGGCTAGCGCCCGCCCGGACTCCGCGCGGCGCGCCGCGAACCCGCCCCCGGCCCTGCCGCACGCCGCGCGCCCGCGCCATCGCTGGAATCGCCACCCCGCTTTCGGGTACACTGCGGCAGCACCCGAAGCGGGATGGTCCTCCGCACTCCGGCGACCTGTGGTCCGGGATCATCCGCAATCACGACGGCGAGAGGAGGTCGCCAGACATGGCCGAAGCGCCGCAGATTCAGGAAGCAGTCAAGACCTTTCTACTCGAGGAGTTCCTCCCCGGCGAAGACCCCGCGCTTCTCCAGGACGACACGCCCCTCATCTCCAGCGGCATCCTCGACTCCATCGCCACCCTCAAGCTCATCACCTTCCTCGAAGGCGAATTCAATATCCAGTTCGAAGCCCACGAGTCCGGCGCCGACCACCTCGACTCCATCGCCGCCATCACCCGTCTCGTGCAGGCCAAGCAGGGCAAGTAGGTACGTGCCATGACGCTCGACGGCTATCTCACCCAGAGCGCCGCGGTACACCCGGAGCGGCCGGCCGTCGAGGACCCCGATGCGCCGCCCCTCGCCTACGCCGATCTCGACCGCCTCTCCGACCGTCTCCGCGACCGCCTCGTGCAGCTCGGCGTGCGGCCCGGCGACCGCGTCGGCATCTACCTCCACAAGTCCGCCGACGCCGTCGCCGCCATTTTCGGCATCCTCAAGGCCGGCGCCGCCTACGTCCCCGTCGACCCCACCGCCCCCGCCTCGCGCAACGCCTACATTCATGCCGACTGCACCGTCCGCGTGACCATCGTCGAAGCGTGCTTCGCATCGGCCTACACACAGGAACTCGAAAAGCTCGGCACCGCCCCCGCGCGGATCGTCCTCGACGCCACCGGCGGCGGCCAGCCCCTCCGCCGCGCCCTCGACGCGCTCGACGCCTCCGGCCGCGCCCCCGCCGCACCAGACTCACCGCACGCGCCCGACGACCTCGCCTATATCCTCTACACCTCCGGCTCCACCGGAAAACCCAAGGGCGTCATGCTCTCCCACCGCAACGCCGCCGCCTTCGTCGACTGGTGCAGCCGCGAGTTCTCCCCGCGACCCGACGACCGCTTGTCCTCCCACGCGCCATTCCACTTCGACCTCTCCATCCTCGACATCTACCTCTGCCTCAAGCACGGCGCCGCCCTCGTCATCGTCCCCGAAGACGTCGGCAAGGACCCCGTCCGCCTCAGCGAACTCATCGCCGCCCGGCAGATCTCCATCTGGTATTCCGCCCCCTCCATCCTCAGCCTCCTCGCCCAGTCCGGCCACCTGAAAAAGCACGACTACTCCCGCCTCCGCACCGTCTTCTTCGCCGGCGAGGTCTTCCCCGTCGCCAACCTCCGCCTCCTCCAGCAGCAGTGGCCTCACCCGCGCTACTTCAACCTCTACGGCCCCACCGAGACCAACGTCTGCACCTGGTACGAGATCCCCGACTCCGTCCCGCCCGACCGCGTCGAGCCCTACCCCATCGGCCGCACCTGCGACCATCTATTGAGCCGTGTCATCGACGCCGACGGCCACGACGTCCCCCGCGGCGACGAAGGCGAACTCTGCATCGCCGGCGACAACGTCATGCAGGGCTACTGGAACCTGCCCGAACTCACCGCCCGCGCCTTCTTCCTCGACGACCGCGGCACGCGCTGGTATCGAACCGGCGATGTCGTCGTCGAACCGCCCGACGCAAACTACATCTTTCGCGGCCGCCGCGACCGCATGATCAAGAAACGCGGCTACCGCGTCGAACTCGGCGAGATCGAAGCCTGCCTCTATC
>CAZNDQ010000755.1:0-1798 GCA_964571825.1 uncultured Planctomycetales bacterium
GTGTGGTCGAACCCGCCGCCGATGGTGGAGTAATCGCCGCTGGCCGTCTTGCTTTCGCCGCCGTCGACGGTGGAATTCAACCCGCTGGCCGCGTTGAATTGCCCGCCGCCGATAGTGGACCCACCGCCGCTAGCCGTGTTCCACTGCCCGCCGTCGACGGTGGACAACGTGCCGCTGGCCGTGTTCCTTATTCCGCCGCCGACGGTAGCGAAGGTCCCTTCCTCGGTCGTGGCGTCGTCGTCGCCCGCGAGGTTGGCCATTCCCCCGCCCACGGTTCCCCAGTCGTCGGTCACCCGATTTCCAGCAGTATTGGCGCCTCCGCCGGCAATGGTGGCGCCCGCCACGCCGGCGGTAATCGAATTCCCGCCAGACCCGCCGAGAATGTTCGGCGCGAAAAACCCTAAGCTGGTGGATTCTGCCTCCGGAGTCAGGCGAAGCACTCTTCCCGTGCTGGTGTGAAACTCCAGGGCGTCCGTGGAGGTGATCTTCTCGCTCCCGATCGTTCCGTCGATGGTGATCGAGTTGCCACTGGCGATGGTGCCGTCGGCATGGATGTTTCCGGCCACGTCGAGCGCCTGGTTCGGCGCGGTGGTGCCGACGCCGACGTTGCCGGTGTTTTCGTCGACGAAAAGGCCGCGGGTCTGCAAGGCGATGGGTGCGGCGGTGATCGGCTGGCGCGGATCGAGAATCTGGTAGGCGAGCGTGTCGGTCGGGTCGTGGGGGTTGCGGACCTCGATTTCGAGCCAGAGGGCGGTGCCGTCGAAGACGTTGGCGCCGAAGTCGGGCGCAGCGGAGAAAAGGCCGTCCAGCACGTCGACGGGCGCGGCGTTGCCCGGCTGCCCATCCAGGACCGCGGTCGTGCCGACGACGTTTCCGCCGGCGTCGGCGTCGTAGAGCGTGAAGCGCATGTCCACCAGGCCGTCGACGGGCGCGCCGCCGTCGTTGAGTCTGCCCTGATAGGTGATCTCGGTTCCCAGGTTGGCCGCTACGGCGGGCCCGATGCCCTGAATCAGCGTCAACAACAAAGCGGCGCTGACGATTCTCGACGTGGTCATGGTCATTTGCTGATCTCCTTCTATTTGACTGACTGTCGCCGGCCCGTTCCGCACGAATGGAGGAACGGCAAACCGGAGATTCGGGATCCGGCCCGGCCTTGCGGCCCGCAGAAACGTGTTCACCCGGAATTAGGCCGTCCAGGATCGCGCGATTACGCCAGGAGGTGATTTTTCTTGCGGGTGGGATGGGACGAGGGGTAGAAAATGGTTGTAGTTGCGAGGCAAACCCAGTACAATTGGGGAGTTACACGTCCTGGGTCGCTGCCGGTTATCGGGCAGGCGGCCGCGAGCGCGGAGGGTCCGCGACCCGTGCCGGACAAATCCAGCCCCCAGACCACCAGCATGTCGCTGCTCGTGCGCGTGCGCGATCCGTCGGATGAGCGCTCGTGGAGCGAGTTCGAGGCCCGCTACGGCGAACTGATTCTGCGGTACTGCTTCAACCGGGGCTTGCAGCGGGCGGATGCCGAGGATGTCCGGCAGTCGGTCTGGATAAACCTCGCGCGGGGACTGCGGACGTTCGAATACGACCCGGCCCGCGGCCGGTTCCGCAACTACCTCGGGCGCGTCGTCCGCAACGCGATCGCCCGTCATTTCGCGCGTTATGGATCGGCGGAACAGGCGCTAGGGACTGATATGCTCGCGTCGGTGCCGAACGGCGACACCGATGCGGACGAGGTCTGGGAGCGGGAGTGGGTCGACCATCATTACCGGCTGGCGATGCAGACGGTCGCCGCGAGCATCGC
>CAZNDQ010000756.1:0-1796 GCA_964571825.1 uncultured Planctomycetales bacterium
GGCGCGGTGGGGCCGATGATCGGGCCGCTGTTCGCACGGCACGGACTGCTGAAGGAGCGGTTGATCGCGACGAAGGCGGCGTGCCAACTGCTCGGGCACGCGGTGAAGCTGCCGATTCTGTTGACGGTGCGCGATCTGGACGTGGTGCGGTTCGGGGGGCTGGTGGTGCTGCTGGTGGCGATGGTGATTCCGGCGACGATGCTGGGGGAGCGGATGCTGAAGTACGTGTCGGCGAAGTGGTTCGAGCGGATTTACGTCGGGGCGCTGGTGGTGACGGGGGGGAAGCTGATTGTTGTCGATTGTGTCGCGGGGCTTGTGAGTTAACAAGGCGGCTTGATGTTGAGTGACGAATCAAACAAATGCGGAATGCGAAATGCGGAATGCGGAATGAAGGGGAAGTAACGAAGTAACGAAGTAAAGAAAATAAGGAATGTCCAGAATCATGCTTCGGGGATGAGGGTGAAGCCCTGGAGGGAGCGGGAGGTCCATTGGGAGACGGGGAGGACGGCGAGAGGGGCGTCGGGCTGGTCGGGGGACCAGAGAATGAGGCGGTCGCGCTGGACGTTGACGGCGGCGACGAGATCATCGGCGGCGAGGCACCAACGGAGCGACTGGTTTTCGGCGCGGTAGGTGCAGGCCCAGGCGTCGCTGAGCAGGCGCGAGGTGAGTTCCGGCACACCGTCGGCGAAGAGGAGGCGGTCGAGGCCGTCGTGCTCGAGGATGAGGAGCGATTCGACGGGGCGGCCGCGGCCGGGGTCGCGCACTTCGGGATGCGAGGGGTCATCAAGGGGCCATTCGAGGATGCGGCCGGTCTGGGTGCCGGCCCAGACGGAGTGCGTCGTGACATGGAGCGCGGTGATGGGGATCGGATTGCCGTCGTAGCTGACGGCGGCTTCGTCGCGGAGGTCGTCGGCTGGCAGGCGCAGGATGCGATGATCGATGGTCAGCCAGACGTGCCGGCCGTCGGTACGGACGTGGCGGACGGTGGCGGCGGCGCGGGTCTGCGCGGTGAGGAGGAGTTCGGCGTCGGCCGGGCGGTCGAGCGGCCAGCGGATGAGACCGACCTCGGAGTGGGTGGCGAGGAGGGAGTCGCCGGCGCGGGTGGCGGCGTTGACGCCGCCCTGGAGGGAGCTCGGGTCGCGCGGGAGGGGGTATTCGAGCGGCTTGTCTTCGCGGCCGTCGCGGAGGACGTAGACGCCGGCGCGGGCGCCGAGGAGCCAGGCGGCGGAGCCGGTTGCGTCGCGCTCGTAGCGGACGGAGCGCAAGGGGCCGCAGGCGCCGCGGACGGGGATGCGGCGGGAGGCGCCGGACGGGCGCTGGGGGTCGATGAGCAGCAGCTCTTCGCCGGAGACGACGGCGACGTGGCGAGTGCGGGTGCGCGGCGGGCGCAGGCGGAGCAGGGCGTGGCCGAGCTGCGTGCGCTCTTCGGCGGGGAAGGTGGCGAGCAGGTCGCGGAGGTTGAGGTCGGGGCTGCGCTCGGTGAGATCGCGGAGGCGCGTGAGCAGCGCGTCGAGTTGCGCGACGTGGCGTTGGCGCGACTCGTGGCGCAGGGCGGCGAGCTGGTCGCGGAGGGCGGCGCGCTCGCGCTGGAGGAGATGCTGCTGGCGGTCGCGGCGCAGGCGGTCGAGGGAGGCGGAGGAGGCGACGAGGCGCGGGGGCTCGGCGGCGGCGAGGCCGCTGCCGAAGAGGACGGGGGCGAGGGCGTCGGTTGCGTGTTGGGCGAAGTCGGCGGCGTGGGCGGCGTCGATGAGATCAGCGGCGGGCGGGCGCGCGGCGAAGGCGGCGGGGAGCGGGCG
>CAZNDQ010000757.1:0-1796 GCA_964571825.1 uncultured Planctomycetales bacterium
TCCATCGAACCCGCCAACAGCGGCGGCGGACTGCTCACCGGAACCTATGCGCCCAACGCCGGCGCCACCGGCCTGCCCGGCTCGCTCAGCGTCTTCGACGGTCAGAGCGTCGCCGGCACCTGGCGCCTCACCGTCCACGACGCCGCCGGCGGCGACACCGGCACCCTCAACGCCTGGTCGCTCCACGTCACCGGCCCCGGCTCGCCCAACAGCCAGGACTGCAACGGCAACCTCATCCCCGACGAGTGCGACATCGCCAACGGCACCAGCTCCGACTCCAACTTCAACGGCATCCCCGACGAGTGCGAAGCCGTCTGCGGCAACGGCCTCATCGAACCCGGCGAGCAGTGCGACCCGCCCGACGGCATCACCTGCGACAGTAACTGCCAGTTCATCGAGGGATTCTGCGGCAACGGCCTCATCGATGCCGGTGAGCAGTGCGACCCGCCCGACGGCGTCACCTGCGACCCCAACTGTCAGTTCTACTGTGGCAACGGCGTGGTCGACTTCAGCCTCGGCGAACAGTGCGATCCGCCCGACGGCGTCATTTGCGATTCCAACTGCCGCTTCTTCTGCGGCAACGGCGTCATCGATCCCGGCGAGGAATGCGACCCCCCCGACGGCGTCACCTGCGACGCTAACTGCCAGGAGATCGAAGACTGCAACGACAACGGCGTCCCCGACGCTGACGACATCGCCTTGGGCAACAGCTCCGACTTCAACGGCAACAACGTCCCCGACGACTGCGAGCCGCACTTCGACCACTGGCAGACCTGCACCCAGAACGAGAACGAGGATAACTATCAGGACTTCGCCGGTTCCCCCATCCCCGCCGGTTTCTTCGGCCCCGGCTCCGATCCCTTCACCGGCCGCATCGTCTGGACCGGCAGCCCCCTCGACCTCAACCAGACCGGCAACGCCGACACGCGCCTCATCCGCAGCGGCGATCCCGTCATCGCCTCCGACCCCACCGGCACCACCGGCATGGTCGACCTCACCATCGACCAGCTCAACCTCCAGTCCGTCGAGCCCATCCCCGTCACCTACAACGCCGGCCAGGTCACCCGGTTCTGGCTCGTCACCGCCGTGCTCTCACCCACCCAGCCTCCGACCGGCTCCCTCTTCGCCCTCAAGACCCACGACAACGGCGGCACCTTCGACTCCCAGATCTTCGTCTACCCGCTGCTCACCTTCACCCGCCTCGACGACCCCAATGATGTGCGCATGCTCGACAACGCGCAGGCCGGCCTGCCCGTCCTCCAGATGGGCTCGACCGGCGCCCCCTTCGTCAATGACCTCGATCCCTCGGTCATCATTGTCCACGACCCGACCTCCCAGTTCGTCCCCGGCGTCGAGCAGACCGTCCCCGGCAATCCCGCCTCGCAGCAGCCGCGGCCGCTTACCGAAGCGGAGATGATCGCGCGCCACACCGTCTGCCCGCCCGTCCCGCGCATCCCCCCGCCCGACTACTGGAAGACCTGCACCAGCGGCCCCGACTCCAACTACCAGGACTTCTCCGAGACGCCCATCCCCGGCGGCTTCTTCGGACCCGGCTCCGACCCCTTCACCGGCCGCGTCGACTGGGTCGGCGAGCCCCTCGACCCCGCCCACACCGGCGAGGCCGACACCGGCCTCCAGCGCGCACGCGACCCCGTCGCCCCAGCCGACCCGCCCGGCGCCGTCGGCTCCACTCCCATCGAGATCATCGCGATCAACCTCCATTCGGTTGACCCCATCGTCGTCACCGAGAACGGCGGCCAGAACCCCACCCTCTGGAACGTCCGCGTCGAACTCTC
>CAZNDQ010000758.1:0-1789 GCA_964571825.1 uncultured Planctomycetales bacterium
GAACATGGGGCTTTCGTGCGGGAACCCGACGGCGACGGCGGGGCTGCGGCCGGGGGAGGTTGTGGTCGATCTGGGTTGCGGCGGCGGGCTGGACGTGTTCCTCGCGGCGGAGAAGGTCGGGCCGACGGGGCGGGCGATCGGCATCGACATGACGCCGGAGATGATCGAACGGGCGCGGGCGAACGCGGCGCGCGGGCCTGGTGGGCGAGCGTATGAGAACGTCGAGTTTCATCTGGCGCGGATCGATCGGATGCCGCTGGCGGACAACTCGGTGGACTGCGTGATCAGCAACTGCGTGATCAATCTGGCGCCGGACAAGTCGGCGGTGTTCCGGGAGATCGCGCGAGTGCTGAAGCCGGGCGGGCGCGTGGCGGTGAGCGACATTGCGCTGAAGCGGCCGCTGCCGCCGGAAATTGGCGCGGACATCATGGCGTACGTCGGGTGCATCGCGGGGGCGGTTTTGATGGACGACTATCGGCGTGGGCTGCTGGAGGCGGGCTTCAGCGGCGTCGAGGTGGTCGATACGGGCAAGGATTTGTCCTGCTATGCACAGGCGGAGAGCGCAGCGGGGTGTGCGTCATCGTCGTCGACGACGTCGACGGGCAGCGGGACGAGCTTGAACGTCATGACGTCCGGGTGCTGCGGGGGCGGGGCAGCGAGCGCGGGCACGGATGAGTTGCACGGGAGGCTGGCGCAGCTGCTGCGCAGGTATGACGTGAACGAGTACGCGGCGAGCGTGCGGGTGTACGCGATCAAGCCGCGGTGAGCGGCGGAGGGATTCTCGCAAATGTCCGAAGCAGGCGAGGTGCGGCGGCTGAACGTCTTTGAGCGCTACCTGACGGTGTGGGTGGCGCTGTGCATGGTGGTCGGAGTAGCAATTGGCAAGCTGCTGCCGGGGGCGACGGATGCGCTGCGGCGGATGGAATTCGGCGGGGGGAGCCAGATCAACATCCCGATCGCGGTGCTGATCTGGCTGATGATCTACCCGATGATGCTGAAGGTGGACTTCGCCTCGGTGGTCGGCGTCGGGCGGCGGCCGAAGGGGCTGATCATCACCTGTTTCGTGAACTGGCTGGTGAAGCCGTTCAGCATGGCGCTGCTGGGGTGGGTGTTCTTCAAGGTGGTGTTCGCGCCGTGGATCGGGGCGGAGCACGCCGATCAGTACATTGCGGGGTCGATCATCCTGGCGGCGGCGCCGTGCACGGCGATGGTGTTTGTCTGGAGCTACCTGACGCGCGGCGACGCAGCCTACACGCTGGTGCAGGTGTCGGTGAACGATCTGCTGATGCTGGTGCTGTTTGCGCCGATCGTGACGCTGCTGGTGAGCGGGGCTTCGGCGCTGACGGTACCGTTCAATGTGCTCGTCTACGCGGTGGTGTGCTTCATCGTGATTCCGCTGGCGGCGGGGGCGGTCACGCGCTATTCGCTCATCCGGCGGCACGGCGCCGCGTGGTTCGAGCAGTCGTTTCTGCCGCGGTTTCACCCGATCGCGGTGCTGGCACTGCTGGCGACGCTGGTGCTGATCTTCGCTTTCCAGGCGGACAATATCACGAACCGGTTCTTCCACGTTGTGCTGATCGCCATCCCCATTCTCATTCAGGTGTATTTCAATTCGTCGCTGGTGTACGGGCTGATGAGAGTCTTCCGCGTGCCGCACAGCGTCGCAGCGCCGGGGGCGCTGATCGGGGCGAGCAACTTCTTCGAGCTGGCGGTGGCGACGGCGATCGGCCTGTTCGGGCCGGAGTCGGGGGCGGCGCTGGGGACGGTGGTGGGCGTGCTGGTGGAGGTG
>CAZNDQ010000759.1:0-1780 GCA_964571825.1 uncultured Planctomycetales bacterium
CTCGCTCGCCCCGCCGTCGCCCGGCGCGGCCAGCGCAGACGGCGTCAGGCCGTTCGTCCAACGCCCGAGAATGAGCCCGCATCCGATCGCCGCCAGAACCCACAACGTCGAACTTCGCTTGCTGATCATGGTTTCTCCTTGTATGCGCGCGACGCAGCCGCGCGAATGTGCCCGCGGCATCAGTACCCGGCTGCGTGGCCGTCCTTGCGCGACTCCGACGCGCCGACGTACACCCCGTTATTCTCGTCCCACTTGATCGCCTGATATCCGCCGAACGCGCCGACGTCCTCTCCGAGGCGATGGCCGCGCGATTGCAGCTCGCGCCGCACCTGTGCACTGATGCCCGACTCCAGTGCCACCGTGCCGCCGTTTTTCATCCGCGTGCCCGTCGGCTCCGAGGAGTTCCAGTGGCGGAAGCGCGCCGCGTCGCCCGCCTCCTGCAGGTTCATGCCAAAGTCAATCAGGTTGCAGACCACCTGCACGTGGCCCTGCGGCTGCATGTCGCCGCCCATCACGCCGAAGCTGATGTACGGCTTACCGTCTTTGGTGATGAACGCGGGGATGATCGTGTGAAACGGCCGCTTGCCCGGCGCATACGAGTTCGGCCGGCCCTCCGACAGGTCGAACAGCGCCCCGCGGTTCTGGAAGCAGAAGCCCAGCCCGTCGGGCACGAGTCCGCACCCCATGCCGCCGTAATTGCTCTGGATCAGCGAGACCATGGTGCCCTCGCCGTCGGCAACGGTGAGGTAAATCGTGTCGCCCTCTTCGTGGCGCGGATTGCCGGGCGCGATCTCCCGCGCCGCTGCCTGCGGATTGAAGAGTTTCGCGCGCTCCGCGGCGTACCCCTTCGAGATCAGCGCCGACACCGGCACGGTCATGCTCGGCGGATCGGCGTAGAAGTGCGCGCGGTCCTCATAGACGATCTTTTTCATCTCGATCATCAGGTGCAGGTATTCGGTACTGTTGTGCCCCATCGCGCGCAGGTCATACGGTTCGAGCAGGTTGAGCCATTGCAGCACGGCGATGCCCTGCCCGGGCGGCGGCAGCTCCCACACGTCGTAGCCGCGATAGTTCGTCGAAACAGGGTCGATCCACTCGGACTCGTGCGCCGCCAGGTCCTCGGCGCGGAGGAAGCAGCCGACGCGGCGGCAGAAGGCGTCGATCGTCTGCGCGATCTCGCCCTTGTAATACACGTCACGGCCGCCCGCGCCGATCTTCTCCAGCGTCGCGGCGAGATCCGGGTTGCGGAAGATTTCGCCTTTGTTCGGTGCGCGTCCGCCGGGCAAATACGTCGCGGCGAAGTTCGGCTGGTCCTTCAGCCGCGCGCCGCCCAGGCCCCAATACATGGCGATCAGCTCGGTGACCGGAAAACCCTCGCGCGCATAACGCACGGCCGGGGCGAGCACCTCCGACATCGGCAGCTTGCCGAACCGCCCGTGCAGTGCAAACCAGCCGTCCACGGTTCCGGGCACGGTCACGGGCAGCGGGCCGATCATCGGGATTTCGCTGAGGCCTTGCTGGCGGAAGTGGCCGAGCGTCAGGCCGCGCGGCGACCGGCCGCAGGCGTTCAGGCCGTAGAGCTTCTTTGTCTTCCCGTCCCAGACGATGGCGAAGAGGTCGCCGCCGATACCGTTGCCGACCGGCTCCATCAGGCCGAGCGCGGCGTTGGCGGCGATCGCGGCGTCCACGGCCGTGCCGCCGCGCTTGAGAATGTCGAGCGCGACCTGCGTCGCGAGCGGGTGGCTCGTCGCGGCCATACCGTGTTGAGCGATCACCTCGG
>CAZNDQ010000760.1:0-1774 GCA_964571825.1 uncultured Planctomycetales bacterium
GTCGAACGACGGCCGCCGCAGGTCGAACACCCGTTCCACCCGCCGCGTCGCCCACGACCGCAGCGCTGCCTCCGGGTCCGCCTCGCGCGACAGGTCGATCACCGGCACCTCGGCCCGCACCTCGCTCAACACACGCCGCCGCGGCAGCCCGCCGTCCACCTCGAACACCGTCCGCAGCGATTCCCGCCCCCGCACCAGCTCCGCCCACGCCCGCCGGAAATGAACCGGGTCCAGCTCCGCCTCCACCCGGAAGATCGTCACCAGGTTGAACAGCGGCGCGTCCGGCTGGAGCTGCTGGTCCATCCAGATCAGGAACTGGTCCTCGCTCAGATTCGTCAGGTGCTCCACCGCCGGCTGTGCCGCCGGCGCAGTCGCATCCGCCTCGCGCCGCGCCCGCAGCGCCGCCCGCTCCTCCCCGTTCAGCACCTCCAGCTCGCTCAGCGCCTGATCCGCGTCCGCCGTCACCCGCTCCAGCAGCCGCACGTACTGCCCCCACAGCCGCTCGATCGTCGCCGCCTCATACACGTCCGTCCGATACTCGATCGACGCCCGCACCGCCGACGGACCCACCCACACGAACAGCGTCAGCTCCGCCTTCGCCGTCCCCGGATCCACCTCCATCCGCTCCGCCCGCAGCCCCGAGTGCGCCAGCGGCGCCGTCAACTCGTGATGCAGCGCAAACGCCACCGGCACCGTCTCCGATCCCCGCCGCGCGCGCGGCGGCACCACCGCCGCAACCACCCGGTCCAGCGGCACCTCCTGATGCGCCAGCGCCCCCAACACCGACTCGCGCACCCGCCGCAGCACCGTCCGAAACGACGGATCCCCCGCCAGCCCCGTCCGCAACAGCAGCGTGTTGACGAAGAACCCGACCAGCGGCTCATGCTCCGGCCGCGCCCGACCCGCCACCGGCGCCGCCACCGTAATTTCGTCCTGCCCCGCATACTCCCGCAACAGCACCTTGAACGCCGCCAGCATCGTCATGAACAGCGTCACGCCCTCGGCCCGGCTCAGTTCGCGCAGCGCCTCCCCCAGCGCCTGCGGGATTTCGTACGACCGCGTCGCTCCCGGCGGCACCCGAACCGCCGCCGCCGGATGATCCACCGGCATCGACAACGACGGCGGCCGGTCCGCGAACCGCTCCACCCAGTACCGGAGCTGCGCCGCCGCCGCCTCCCCCTCGAGCGACGCCCGCTGCCACACCGCGTAGTCCGCGTACTGCATCGGTAGCGGCGCCAGCGGCGACGCCCGCCCCGCCACCAGCGCCTGATACGCCAGCACCACTTCCCCGATCAGCACCCCGATCGACCACCCGTCGCAGACGATGTGATGAATCGCGATCAGCGCCACCGTGTCCCGCGGCCCGAGCTGCAGCAGCGTCACCCGCAGCAGCGGCCCCTCCGCCAGCGCAAACGGCTTCCGCGACTCCGCCCGGATCCGATCCTGCAGCAGCCGCTCGCGCTCCGCCTCGCTCCCCGCCGCGATCGCCTCGATGGCGATCTTCAGCAGCAGCGCCGGCGCAATCCGCTGCACCGGCCGACCGTCCTCCTCCACGAACGTCGTCCGCAGAATCTCATGCCGCCGCACGACCTCGTTCAGCGCGCGCTCCAGCAACGCCGTGTTCAGCGGCTCACGGATCCGCACCGCACCGCATTCAACGTATAACGGGCTGCCCGGTGTGAGTTGATCCAGAAACCACAGCCGCTCCTGACCCGACGACAGCGGCGCCGTCCGCGGAGTCCGCGACCTTTGACGCAGCAGGTCCTTGAGCTGT
>CAZNDQ010000761.1:0-1773 GCA_964571825.1 uncultured Planctomycetales bacterium
GGCGGGCGGCGCAGCGTCCACAGCAGGTACGCCAGCGGCAGCACGTAGCCGACCTCGGCGTGTTCGTTGGCGGCCATGCGGGCGTAGCGCTCCAGCGTCTCGGCCAGCAGGGCGTCGCGGAGGTCGGGCGGGGCGTAGCGGTGCCACAGACGCAGGTTGTTGCGCGTGAGAAAGCGGACGATGTGGTTGTAGTCGCGGTTGGCGGCGCTGCGGCGGTGGGTGACGACGATGTCGTCGTACCAGCGGACGCGGTGGCCGGCGCGCAGGGCGCGAATGCAGAAGTCGTATTCCTCGACATAGTAGCCGTAGTCTTCGGGATATCCGCCGAGTTCGAGGAAGAGATCGCGGCGGACGGCGGCGCCGCAGCCGATGAAGACGCCGGGCAATCCGCCGCCTTCGTGCGCGCCGGGCGGGTCGCTGCGGAGAACCCGCGCGGCGACGATCGCGGGCCCATCGGGCGCGGACATAAGGGCGGCGAGGCGCGGCAGGGCGGCCGGCTCGGGGTCGCTGTCGTCGTCGAGCAGGAGCAGGATCGGCGCGCGGGCGGCACGGGCGCCGACGTTTCGGGCCGCGGCCGCGAGGTTTTTCTCCAGCTCGATGACCTGCACGCGGGAAAAGTCGCGGCGGACGCGCTGCGGCGTGCCGTCGGACGAGGCGTTGTCGACGACGATGACCTCGGCGCCGTCGCCGAGCGCGGTCAGGCGGCGCAGGTTGTCCGTCAGCGTTTCCACGCGGTTGCGGGTGGCGATGATCAGAGAGAACTGCGGCGTCATAAGGCGGCCGTCTGCGGCGGCACGCGGCGCGGCGCCGGCGGCGGCTCGGCCGGCACCTCATACAGTTCCGCGCGTGACTCGATCCACGCGCCCAGGGTGGCGCGGTCGACGGCGACGTTGCCGAGCCGGCTTCCCTCGATGGCCGCAGCGAGCGAGCCGAGATAGGCGGCGGGGACGAGCGGCGTGCCGGTCGTCATCGCCAGCGTCGTCGCGGCGAGCAGGGCGTCGCCACAGCCCATGCGGTCCATCAGGTGGTCGGCCAGCGGCGGAATCTGCTCGCTGCGCAGGCGGGCCGAGTATTCGGGCGAGCGGACGTCCTGGCTGGGGCGGTCGAAGGCGACGAGGCCGCGCTTGCCAAGCGTGACGAGCAAGTGCCGCGCGCGGGTCTCGTTCATTACGCGCCAGGCGACGGCGGAGAGGCCGCTCTCGTAGTCGTGCACGGCCGCGCGGAGTTCCTGTTCGGTCGGGGCAAGGAAGTCGACGCCGGAGAACCGCATCAGCCGCGAGCGCGTGCCGCTGACATCGGCGCTGATGACGCCGACGGACCGCCGCAACGCGGGCAGCGCCTCCTCGACCCAGTTGCCGCTGAGCATACCGTAGCCAAAGTCGCAGAAGATGATGCCGTCGGCGGTCGCCGCCTCTTCCGTCATCGCCGCGGCCGCGCGGCGCTGCGAGATCGAATCCAGCGGGGCCACGTTCGCGTCGTCGAGCTTCATCACCTTCTGTTCGTCGACGAGAAAGCGCGACTTCTGCGGCAGGTTTCCGGTCCGCCGCAGCAGGTGCGCGACCGCGTCGGCATCCCACGGGTCGGCTGGCGACGGTTGCCACGGCGATAGCCAGTCGCTCATCGACGAACCCCCTCGTCGATCTCCGGCGTGCGCGCGCTCGGGTCTAGCGCGCCCAGATCGGGCTTCCACCGCAGCGATACCAGCCAATCGCGTGCGTCGGTGCCGGACTCGAGCCGCACGCGCCCGATCGAACGGACCACCGTCTCGAGCGC
>CAZNDQ010000762.1:0-1770 GCA_964571825.1 uncultured Planctomycetales bacterium
GCGTCCAGCCCGCCGCCCAGATAGTCCGCCAGCCGCTCGTTCAACCGCTCGCAATTCATCGTTCATCACTCCCCGGCCGCCAGCGCCGCTCCAGCCGGTCGCGCACGCCGCGCAGCGCCCGCAGATAGTGTGTCTTCGCCGTCGGCACCGCCACACCCAACTCCTCCGCGATCTCGGCGAACGTCATCCCGTCATACACCTTCGCCACCAATACGCTGCGCTGCGCCTCGCTCAGCTCCGCCAGCGCGCCGCTGATATCGTTGCGCAGCTCCGCCTGCTCCGCGCCCGCCTCCGTCAGCCGCGCCGCAGACTGCATCGCCTCCTTCTGCGCGGCCGCGCCGACCCCGCGCCGCGCCCGCAGCAGGTCGATCGAGCGATTGATCGTCGCCTGCCGCAGCCAGCCGCGCGCACTCCGCGGCGGCGCCGCCGTCCGCGACTGGTTCAACCACCGCAGAAACACATCCTGCGCAGCGTCAAGGGCGTCGTGATGACGCCCCAGCACCCGGTACGCCCAGCGATAGACGTCTTCGCGGTACCGCTCGAAGACGTCGATGACCGCGCTATCGCCCAAGGCTCGCGTCCTTGCCCGCGGCCGCCGCCGCGTGCGGAACGACCGACGTGACCATGATCTCCACCGCGCGGTCGCCCAGCGCCGTCCCGTCGAACTCCCACTTGGCGGCCGACTCGCCCTCGCGCTCCAGCGTGTTCGCCGCGACGATCCGCCCCGGCATCTCGATGATGATCTCGAACGACTCGTCGCGCAGGTCCTCCGAGATCGCGTAGCCCTTGCGCGCCCGCTCGAGCTGCCGCTCGTACCGCGCCGCCTCCTCCGCGCTCCAGCCGCCGTGCTCGCGCAGCCCGCTCAGAAGCAACTGCCGCGCCTCCGCCTCCACCTGCTCGGCCCGCGCGGCGAGCATCGCACAGCCCTCATCGTCACCCTGCTCCGCCTGTGCCTGCCCCAGCATCTCCGCCAGCTCCTCGACGTTGACCTCGGCGAAGTACTTCTGCACCGCCTCCCACGTCTTGAGCCAGCCGTCCTGCTTCACCTCCAACTCCGCCCGCGCCAGCGCCTCCTGCGCAAAGGCCAGCCCCTTGTCGCGCGCGATCTTCAGCAGCCCGTCGACGAGCTGCACCCGATCCTCGTGCGTCAGCTCCTCCTCCTTCTTGTCCGTGACACTCTTGAGGTCCTCCATCACCTCCTGCCGCCGCGCGTCAATGTACGCCCACGGCCGCGCCTGGTACGTCCGCCGAAAGTGGTAGTACGTCCCGTCCGCCCGCCGCTCGATCGTCAGCGACGTCGGGAACCACAGTGCCAGGTCCGCGTCCGCGTCGCCCGGCTGCGCATACGTCTCCGGCAGCGCCGCGCCGGGCGCGAACTCCGCCGAACCGGTCAGCTTCGTCTCGCGCTTGCCGTCGTCTTTGACCGACTCCTCCACTTCGATCTTCCACGCGCCGCCGGACGCCGGCAGCGCATCCCCCTCGCCGAAGTCCGCCGTATCGCCGCCGTACTCCAGCTCGATCGCCACGGCCCCGTCCCGCGCCACGCGGATCTTCTCCGTCCGCTTCAGACAGCCGGTCAGCCCCGCGGCCGCCACCAGCGCCAACCCCGCCTGCAAACACCATTTGTGCCGGTTCATGTCGTGACTCCATCTGTGCCGGTCCCGTGCCGCCCGCGCGGCACCATTCTCGTTCCACCCCCACAGACGGAACAGCCCCCGCGTTGGATGACAGCCATGTTCACCCGACCCGCCCGGAGCCGCATTTCAACGC
>CAZNDQ010000763.1:0-1758 GCA_964571825.1 uncultured Planctomycetales bacterium
GACGACGTGCTTGTACTCGGCGGCGTCCATGTTGTTGCGCATTTTGTCGGCGGCGGCCCAGAGAGTGGGCTCGAAGCCGAGGTTGGCGCCGTTGGCGGTGGGCTTTTGTTTCTTTGCTCTGGCCATGTGCGGTCCTGAATGCAGAGGAAGAGTGCGGCCATTCTAGCATGTTCCGCGGATGGGATCGAGGGGGGGGAGGGGGGTGGAATCAGTGGCCAGTGGTCAGTGGAGGAGTCGCGGGGTACCGCGACGAAGACATCGGCGTGGGGGATTCACGCACCAGGAAACACGATGGTGCCCATCGTCATCGGAGATGAAAACACGATTCCTGAGCCAGGAATGGGGATTCTCAGAGCAGCGGGTGGCCGGCAATGCCCAGCCTGCGCGGAGTGCGCACGGGAACGTCGGGGGAGCGCGGCGGGCGATTCCCAGTTTGCGTGGTTGGCGCATGGAATTGTCGGGGGAGCGTGGGCGGCGTACCGGTAAACGGACGGGAGGCGAAACGGCAAACGGGCCGGGGGCATACTGGCAAACGGGCGGGGGGTGTATTGGCAAACGGGTGGGGGGCGTCTATGATGGTTTCGTTCGCTAGGCCACGCGGACCCGCAATCGGTCGGGTCAATCTCTTGCCACGATAGTCGTTCTGTCCGGCGGGTCGGGCTCGCCCGCGTGCGGCGGCCGGTTCGCCTCAAACCATATTGGAGGAAATCCCATGAACCGCAGAAGTGTGTATGTGTCGTTGTTTGCCGCGGCGGGCCTGGTGGTGATCGCGTCGGTGGCGATCGCGCAGCAGGCGAAGGACGTGGTGAAGGAGGGGATCAAGTCGGCGGCGGGCGAGATTCCGGAGCTGAAGCTGCCGCCGGGCTGGTCGGAGTCGGACATGCAGGCGTGCATGATGGCAGGGATGCCGGGCGAGCAGCATGCCCATCTGGCGAAGGACGCGGGGGTTTGGTACGGGAAGAACACGATGTGGATGGCGCCGGGTGCGGAGGCGGTGCAGAGCGAGTGTAAGGCGACGATGACGACGATGATGGACGGTCGGTTCCTCAAGTGCGAGGTGGAGGGCGAGATGCCGGGGATGGGGCCGTTCAACGGCTTCGGCCTCTACGGGTATGACAACGTGTCGCAGAAGTTTGTCGGGACGTGGATCGACAACTGCGGGACGGGGATCATGACGGGGACGGGCGAGCTGTCGGCGGACGGGAAGGTGATGACGTGGACGTACACGTACAACTGCCCGATCACGAAGAAGCCGATGACGATGCGCGAGGTGGACACGACGACGGGTCCGAGCACGAAGACGATGGAGATGTTCGGGAAGGATCCGAAGAGCGGTCAGGAATACAAGATGATGGTGATCGAGTACGTGCGGAAGTCTTAGGCGGCGACGGGCCGTGCTGAGCCGGTCACCGGACCCGCCGGCGCCGAGGGATGGATCATCCCCCCCTCGGTGGCGGCGGGTTTTTTTGCGCGTGGGAGCGGGCGGCGTCAGTCGATGTCGAGGCAGTCGGGGGGCGTGATGCCGTCGGGGGTGAGGAAGAAGATCGTCTGGAAGGTGACAAAGTCGACGAGGTTGACGCGGCCGTCGGCGTTGAGATCGGCGCAGGCGAAGGCCTCGGGCGGGCAGTCGGGATTGGGCGCGGTGGCGCCGAAGCAGACCTGGAAGGTGACGAAGTCGACGAGGTTGACGAGGTTGTCGCCGGTGAAGTCGGCGCAGGGGCAGCCGGGGTCGCCGGCGGTGAAGCTCCAGACGGGTCC
>CAZNDQ010000764.1:0-1755 GCA_964571825.1 uncultured Planctomycetales bacterium
CGCCGGAATGGCATAAAAGGTATCATCCCAGTACTGGCCGTCCGCGTAAGTATACCCCATCGGCCGCCCGCCGAACGTCGCGTACCCGGCGTTCGTGAACCCCCGCGCCGGAATCCGGTTGTCTTACAGCACCACGTTGTTCAGCACGAGATGAAACGTCTCCCCCTCCGGAATCCCCGTCAGCCCCGCCACGGCCGAGTCGACGCCCATCTTCGTCTGGTAGATCTTGATCTCCTCGTCCTCCGTCAGCACGCCCGTCGAACGGTCGTATTCCCCCGACTCCTTGATGATCACGTTGCCCGCGTCGCGGAACTTCACGTTCAGCCAGATCCGCCGCCCCTCCGGATACCCCGTCGGCAGCTTGTGCCCCGTCTGGTTCGTCACCCGCACGCGCAGCTCAGCCCCGATCTGCTCCGCCTCCACCTCCGCCGCGTTCTGCAGCATGTACCGCGCCCGCAGGATCCCCGCGTCCAGCGCATCCGGATCGACGACGCCCGCGTAAACGTCCTTCAGAATCTCCGGAATCCACGTGTTCGCCCCCGTCAGATCGTGCCGTGGCAGGTCCGGCCGCACCGGCGCTGACTCGAAGATGCACCCCTGCCCCACCACGTCGCGCATATGACAATCCTGGCACGTGCGCACGAACCCGCCCGGCAGCGCCCCCGCAAACTCCGGGTGATAAACCCCCGTCGGCGTGTTGTACTCGCTGTGGAACCACTCGCTGTACGTCCGCTGCTCCGGCATCGCCTGTGTGGCTGACCCGTCCGGCGAAAGTTCGTTCAGCGCGTTCAGAACGTACCGCCCTTGCTCATCAATCGAGAACACCGGGTTGCTCAGGTCGTGGCACGTCCCGCAGAACGCCGACTCGCGGTGAAACGGCGACACCAGCGTCGGATGCGCCAGGCTCGCCCCCGTGAACGGCCCCCGCCGCGTCCCGTTCGGATCGATCACGTACGCCCCATCCGAGAAATCCGCCGCCGACGGCGGCATCCGCAGGGCCGCCAGGATCGGAATGTCCTGCACCGGGTTCTCCGTCTCGTACACCGGATCGACCATTCGATGACACACGTCGCACGACACGCCGGTAAAATCGAGCCCCGACAGCGCGCTCCCGTCCGTCGGCGTCGACCGCCCGGCCAGCCAGCCCCGCGGCATATGACACCGCAGACAGAGGTCGCCGCTCTCCTTCGCGTCCTGATTGGCGATTACCATCGCCGCCTCGAACAGCGGATCGCGCGACGCATGCGCCATCATCGACCCGTTCCACCCGAAGTACGGCTCCCGCACCGGATCGTAATACGCATGGCAGATCGCGCAGAAATTCGGATCGTTGATCTGCAAGACGTGCTCAAACGGCTGCGACCCCGGCAGATCGAAATCCGCCAGCGTCGTCGCAATCAGCGCCCCGCCCGCCGAGTTGATCGTGAACACCGCGTCGCTCGTGTCCTCGCCCGTGTTGTACTGAATGTCTGTTGCCACCACGCGAACCCGCGCCTCCATCGACGGCCGGTTCGGCACGAACACCACCTCGTTCCCGTCGTTGTCCAGCCGCCCGGCGATCTGAATCCACGGCCCGCCGTCCACCGACAGGTAGATGTCCACCCAGTACACAGCCGAGTCGTCGACGGCGGTCCACTGCACCGTCATTGGTTCGGCGCTGGTGAACACCTCGCCGCCGTTCGGCGCGATCACCGTCACGCTCGGCGGGCCCCCGCCGCCGCGCAGGCCCGCCAGCGGGAGGCGGCTCAGCTCCTC
>CAZNDQ010000765.1:0-1497 GCA_964571825.1 uncultured Planctomycetales bacterium
AGCGCTTTCAGGGGACGATGGCCTGAATCGTCATGCGGGCGAATGGGGGGAGTGATAGGGGTTACCGGTTGCGGCAGCGAGCTGTGCGCGGGCCAGTGCGGTTGACCGGCCGTGTTGTGGGGGGTCTGCCTAGGTGTTGTCGGGCTCTTGCGGCGCGGGCGCCTGACCGTTGCCTGCTTCGGCGGTTGACGATGTGGAGGCAGTGGCGTCGCCGTGGGCGCCGGCGTCGCCGTGGGCGTCGTCGCCGTTGACGGTAGCGCCGGCTTCTTCGGCGTCGCCGTTGGCGCGTGAGAGGCGTCCTTCGCGGATGACGGCGACGGAGGCGACACTGTCTTCATCGCGCAAATCCATGACGGTGACGCCGCGCGAGTAGCGGCCCTGGCGCGAGACGTTGCTCACCGGCGTGCGCAGGATGATGCCGTTGGAGGAGATGCAGGTCACTTCGTCGTCGCCGGTGACGACGCGGGCGCCGACGATGCGACCTGTCAGGGGGCCGAGGGTCATGGCGCGCACGCCTTTGCCGTAGCGGCCCTGGCGACGGAATTCGCCGAGGGCGGTGCGCTTGCCGTAACCGAATTCGGTGATGAGCAGGAGGTCGCTGCCGGGCTCGACCACGTCGGCGCCGGTGATGTAGTCACCCTCTTCGAGGCGCATGGCGTTGACGCCGGCGGCGGTGCGGCCCATGGCGCGCACGTCTTCTTCGGCGAAACGGATAGCGCGACCCTGCTCGGTGACGAGGATGAGGTCTTGCCCGCCGCGGGTCAATTTGACCCACCCTAATTCGTCTTCGTCGTCCAGGTTGATGGCAATGAGCCCGGAGTGGCGCACGTTGCGGAACGCGCCGACGTTGACACGCTTGGTACGCCCGTTGCGGGTGACCATGATCAGGTATTCGCCTTCATCGAAATCGGGCACGGGGAGGGATGCGGTGATCTTCTCGTCGGGCATAAGGGGCAGCACGTTCATGAGGCTGGTCCCTTTGGCGGTGCGGTCGTATTCGGGGATCTGGTAGGCTTTTTCGGCGTAGACTTTGCCACGGTCGGAGAAGAAGAGGATGCTGTTGAGGGTGCCGGCGGCTAACAGGTGTTCTAGCTCGTCTTCGTCGCGGGTGCCCATGCCGATGAGGCCTTTGCCGCCGCGCTGCTGGCGACGATAGGCTTCGACGGGGGTGCGCTTGATGTAGCCGCGCTGGGTGATAGAGAGCAGGACGTCTTCGTCCTGGACGAGGTCTTCCATGTCCAGGCCGGGGTCGAGGTGGGGGGCGATGGTTGTGCGACGTTCGTCGCCGTATTTTTCTTTGAGGTAGGCGAGATCGTCTTTGATGATGGTGTAGATCTGTTGTGTGTCGGCCAGGATGCCGCGGAGGCGGGCGACCTCGGCGGTGATTTCGGCGTATTCGTCCTGGATCTTCTGGCGCTCGAGGGCAGCCAGGCGGCGCAGTTGCATGTCGAGAATGGCGTTGGCCTGCTCTTCGGTGAGTCCGAAGCGGTCGACGAG
>CAZNDQ010000765.1:1507-1755 GCA_964571825.1 uncultured Planctomycetales bacterium
GGCGTTGCGGATGGTATCGATGACTTCGTCGAGGTGATCGAGGGCGATGAGCAGGCCTTCGAGAATGTGCTGTCGCCGGAGGGCTTTGTCGAGCTCGAACTGCGTGCGGCGGGTGATGACGATGACGCGGTGGTCGATGTAGACCTGCAGGGCGCGTTTGAGGGAGAGGAGGCGTGGCTGGCGGTCGATGAGGGCGAGGGTCTGCACGCCAAAGGTGGTCTGCAGTTGGGTGTGTTTATAGAGCTGGT
>CAZNDQ010000766.1:0-1744 GCA_964571825.1 uncultured Planctomycetales bacterium
GGTATGGGAGGAGCAAACGGGGTCGTGCGGCACGATAACGGGTTTGGGATGTGGGATGTCGGATGTGGGATGTGGGATGTACCGGCGTGCTGGGTGCACACGATGATCGAGGTTCTTCGCTTCGCTCAGAATGACGGCAAATGGGCGCTCCGAATGACGATTGGGGGCGTTCAGGAGGACGGGGCGTGGGGCGTTTGTATAGACGGACCTTTGGCTTGCCGAAATATGGGGGAACCCGCTTCACATCGCTGAAGCCGGACAAGCGGGGGGAGTCCCTGTGCCTCGTCTTGCGTGGTTGCGGACAGTGCTGATCGTGGCGCTGGTGCTGCTGTGCGGCACGGTGGCGCGGAACGTGCTGTGGGCGGAGGACCGTCCTGCGGCGCGACCGGCCGAGCGGCTGAGCATCGACGACATGGTCGACCTCGAGGCGACGTTCACGCGGATCGTGGAGCGCGTGGGGCCGAGTGTTGTCGCCATTCGCGTCACGCGGCCGCTGCGGAGCACGATCGGCGGCGACGAATCGGCGGAGATCATCAATCAGGGGCTGGACCAGCCGGTGGAGTCGGCGGGCAGCGGCGTCGTCGTGCGCGGCGACGGGATGATCCTGACGAACGAGCACGTGATTATGGAGGCGGAGTCGATCCGCGTGCGGCTGTCGGACGGGCGGGAGTTCGAGGCGTCGGTCGTCGGGCGCGACGCGCGGAGCGATCTGGCGGTGATCCGCATCCCGGCGCAGGGGCTGCGGCCGGCGGAGCTGGGCGATCTGCGGACGGTGCGACGCGGGCAGTGGGCGATTGCGATGGGCAATCCGTTCGGGCTGGCGCGCGACGGTCAGGCGTCGGTGTCGATCGGGCACGTCAGCGCGACGGGGCGGGCGCTGCAGCGGGAACTTGACCCGACGCAGCAGCGGTATTACGGCAACCTGATTCAGACGACGGCGGACATCAATCCGGGCAACAGCGGGGGGCCGCTGCTGAATCTGAACGGGCAGGTGATCGGGATCAACACGGCCATCCAGACGCGCGGCGGGGGAAACGAGGGCGTGGGGTTTGCGGTGCCGGTGAGCGAGCGAACGCGGGCGATCATTGATGCGCTGCTGGTCGGGCGGCAGGTGGAGTACGGGTATCTGGGGGTGCAGACGCGCCGGCCGCTCTTGACGGAACGACGGCGCGCGGGGGTCGAAAGCGGGGGGGCGTATGTCACGTCGGTAGACCCGGGGGCACCGGCGGAGCACGCGGGCATTCGCACGGGCGACATTCTGACGGCGTTCAACGGCGTAGCGATCGAGGATGACGATCACCTGATCCGGCTGGTCGGGGCCGCGCGGGTCGGCGCGTTCGCCGAGGTGCGTCTGGTGCGCGACGGGCGGACGATGGACGTGCGCGTGCGGGTCGGGCGGCGGCGGCTGCCGGGCGAGCCGGCGTCGGCGCGGCTGAGGGCGGGCGGTGCGATTAACAGCGCAAGCTGAACGCGGCGGCAATTCTCAACGGTCCGGCGCGGACCGATGATTCCGAGCTTACGAACGTGATCTGAATGGCGCCGCTTTCCTCTATGAGGCGGATTTGGTAAGAATTGCGCCTTGCGCGCGGGTGGATGCGCGTGGGGTCGCTGCGCCCGGGGTGAGTCGATGGCAGCGGCCGGGGCGCCGTGGAGCCGATCGAGATGAAGTCCGCAGAGATACGCCGGCAGTTTATCGAGTTCTTTCGGGAGCGGGGTCACACGTTTGCGCCGTCTGCGCCGGTGG
>CAZNDQ010000767.1:0-1744 GCA_964571825.1 uncultured Planctomycetales bacterium
GTCCGCGCCGCGCAGGTCCGCGCCGCGCAGGTCCGCGCCGCGCAGGTCCGCGCCGTACAGGTCCGCGCCGTACAGGTTCGCTCCGCGCAGGTACGCGCCGTACAGGTCCGCGCCGCCCAGGTACGCGCCGCGCAGGTCCGCTCCGACGAGCTTCGCTCCGCGCAGGTACGCGCCGCGCAGGTCCGCGCCACTATTGACCGCCGCGACGACAACATCACGCAACGTCTCTCCGTCGCCTGCGTACAGCACCGCGCCGGTGTATCGGTGCCTGATCTCGAACTGCTTGGCGGCGCTCATTTGTCTCTCCCGGTTCGGCTGCGGTGTGCAGCGCACGGGAATGACTCTACACATGTAGCCGACACGTGTCAACACATGTAGAGCGCGCAGGCAAAAGAAATTCTTCGGCCCACTCGGCGGCAGGACGAAGCACACCTGTTGACGGGCGGCACGATACACATGTAGAGTGCGGGGCAACAAGGGCAGAGCACATGACACCATCCCAATCCGCAATTCAGAAGGCCGTCGAGGTCCTTGGCGGCAGGCGCGAGTTGTGCGCGGCTTCCGGCATCAGCGAGCAGGCCGTGTCGTTCTGGCTCGCTGGCAGCCGCCAGATCAGCGCCGAGTACGCGATCCGTGTCGAAGAGGCAACAGGAGGGCGCGTCACTCGCTCCGAGCTGCGGCCCGACCTGTTCGCCCGCACAGCCGCATGACCAGTGTCTCCCCCGCCGCCGTCACCCGCTGGTACGCAGACCGGCGTGCGATCACCTGCGGCACGGCCTCGCATTCCTTGGGCCGACAGCCTGCTCCGGGCAGGCATCCGCGTAACCCGGAGGACGCATGACACGCCGCACAGGAGGCGTCTCAGTGACGCCGACATCGCCGCCACTCGTCGCCGTGCCGTTCCGGCCCTACGTGCCGCCGGTCACTGAACCGGCACGCAAGGGGGCGAGCGACTACAAGCGGCTGCCAAGCGTTGCAGCTGGCGTGCGCCGGCCGTACTGGGGCGAGGGGCTGAAGTGAAGCGGCGCGCCTGGACCGAGGACGAGCTCGCAGTGCTGCGGGCCCACTACGCACGCATGGCGCCCAAGGCCTTGGCCGCGCTGCTGGGACGGTCGCTGCCGGTGCTCTACGCCAAGGCCCAGGCGCTGAAGCTGTCGCGCCCGCCGAGGCCGGACCTGTGGACGCCGGAGGAAGAGGCTGTGGTGCGTGAACGGTTCGCCACCACACCGGCTTCCGTGCTCGCCACCGAGCTCGGGCGCTCCGAGGAAGCCGTCCGCCATCGCGCGGCGCGGCTGGGCTTGCGCAAGCCCGCCGAGTATTTCACCGGCGCCGCCTTCGACGCGGTGCGTGGGCGGGGCAGGGCGCCGACGGCCCAGGAGGTGCTCGAGCACCTGCGCACGAACGTGCGCATCGACGAAGACGGTTGCCTCATCTGGGCGTCGACCTACAAGGACCGTGTTCCTTCGGTGATGTGGAACGGCAAGAAGCTGAACGCCCGCCGGCTGCTGGTGGAACTATCCGGGCGGCAGCTGTGGCCGCGCCAGGTCGTCTACGCCACCTGCGGAAAGACCTTCTGCATGAACGAGGACCATCTGCGCGTCGGCACCCGCGCGGTGGCGTTGCGCACGAAGTCTCGGGCCGGTCTGCTGCACGGCGGGATGGCGCACTCGCTGGCGATCGCACGCTGCAAGGCAGAGACCTCGCGCATGCCCATGAGCGAGCGGTTCAACGTGGCCCGCATGCG
>CAZNDQ010000768.1:0-1724 GCA_964571825.1 uncultured Planctomycetales bacterium
GTGGAGGTCAGTGACGGTGATTACGGCTGTGTCGCCCGCCCAGACGATGCGGAGCGGGAGCGGCACGGTCACATCCTTTTCGGCGAACTCGATGCGAGCGGTGATGAGCCAGAGGTCGCCGCTGAGTTTCTTGGCCGAGACGATGGTGTACTTTTCGGGTTTGGGCTCGCTGAGACCATCGCCTTCGAGCAGTTGCCAGGAACCGGTAAACACCGAATTGGTCAGCGTTTGGGCGAGGTCGTGTTCGAGGCGGTCCTGGCGTGCCCGGTCGGTGGTGGGATCCTGCTGCGCCGTCGAAACGGGCGCTTCGGTCGACGTGGAAGGATTTGCCTGCGGCTGCGATGCGTTCTGGATCCCGAATAGGGCGGCGAGGGCAAGGACTGTCGGGAGCGGCGTGGTCATGGATCCTCCTTTTCGCCGAGCCGAACTTGCGTGCTCGCTCGGCACGGATTCCGGGTGCCTCCGGGCCCCGGATGGGGAAGTTGGCACGGGGCCATCCTCGTCGATAGCGTAGTCGTGCCACGAAATATGACGCCGAGGCCTGCCACCGGGCAATACCGGCCGGCAAGGAATCGTGGAGATGCGGCCATGCCGATCCGCGATCTGATCGTCACACCCGCCCGCACTTTCCGCTGCGAAAAAGTACACGTTTGTGTAGCATGCGTCTATCCTCTTCGGTGCAAGGGGTCGGACGGGATTTTGGGCCGGCAGCATGGCCCTCCGTCGAGGTTGCCAGCCGGTCTGAATGCACCCCCATGGCCGGGAAATGAGTCAGTACAACTGCGCTGAAGAGAGTCTCGATCGGTCGGCGCTGGAGGCGCTACAGCAGCGCAAACTGCGCACAATGCTGGAGGCGGTGCTTCCGGCAAACGGGTTTTTTCGGTGCAAATACGCGGCGGCGGGCGTGGAGGCGCTCCGCGCGCCGCTGTTAGAGCTGCCCTTCGTCACGCGGGAGGAGTTGCAAGCGGACCAAGCGGCCCGCCCGCCCTACGGAACGCTGCCGACGTACGAGATTGCTCGGTACTGCCGGTATCACCAGACATCGGGCAGCAGCGGCGTGCCGCTGCGGCTGCTGGATTCGGCGGAGGACTGGGCGTGGTGGCGCGACTGCTGGGCGACGATCTATCTCGCGATGGGTCTGGGCGCGGAAGACCGCGTGATCTTCACGTTCTCGTTCGGGCCGTTCATCGGGTTCTGGGCGGCGTTCGAGGCGGCAGTCATGCTCGGCAATCTCTCGCTGCCGGGGGGCGGGCTGTCGACGCGGGCGCGGCTGGAGCAGATTGTCGATCTGGGGGTGACCGTCGTGTGCTGCACGCCGACGTATGCGCTGCGCATGGCGGAGGTGGCGGAGGAGGAGGGTATCGATCTGGCGCGCAGCGCGGTGCGGGGGTTGATTGTGGCGGGCGAGCCGGGCGGGAACATCCCGGCCGTTCGCGCGCGGCTGGAATCAGCCTGGGGAGCGCGGGTGTACGACCACGCGGGGATGTCGGAGGTGGGGCCGTACGGATTCGAGTGTCACGAGGCGCCGGGCGGGATACACGTGTCGGAGCATCAGTTCATCGCCGAAGTCGTCGATCCGGCGAGCGGCGAAGCGGTTGAGGACGGGAACATCGGCGAATTGGTGCTGACGAACCTGGGGCGGCTGGGGCTGCCGATGATCCGCTATCGCACGGGCGATCTGGTGCGGCGGCGGCGCGGGCGATGTGCGTGCGGGCGTAGTTTTG
>CAZNDQ010000769.1:0-1718 GCA_964571825.1 uncultured Planctomycetales bacterium
CCCGAAAAGCTCGACGACCTCCGCTGACCCGTCCCCAACGCCACCGGCCGGGGGGCGCATTTTGCCCGCCAAGCCCTTAAAATGCTTCATCTTGGGCGACGCCGCCCGGCGACCGGCCGGTCCGCGGCCACGACCATCCACGGAGAACATCCGATGCATCTGCAACGCTGCGAAACCGTCCTCGAGACCATCGGCCGCACTCCCCTCGTCCGACTCAACCGTGTCGCCAAAGACCTCCTCTGCCCCATCTACGCCAAGGTCGAGTTCTTCAACCCCGGCGCCAGCATCAAGGACCGCGTCGCCCGCGCCATGATCGAAGACGCGGAGGCCAAGGGCCTCATCGCCCCCGGCCGCAACACCATCATCGAAGCCACCTCCGGCAACACCGGCGTCGGCCTCGCCATGGTCGCCGCCGTCAAGGGCTACCGCTGCATCTTCGTCATGCCCGACAAGATGAGCACCGAGAAAATACGACTCCTCAAGGCCTATGGCGCCGAGGTCGTCATCGTTCCCACCGACGTGCCCCCCGATTCCCCGGAGAGCTACGCCGGCGTCGCCCTGCGCCTCGTCAACGAAATCCCCGGCGCCTGGCAGCCCAACCAGTTCACCAACCTCACCAACCCCGACATCCACTACCGCACCACCGGCCCCGAAATCTGGGAACAGACCGAGGGCAAGGTGACCTGCGTCGTCGCCGGCATCGGCACTGGCGGGACGATCAGCGGCGTCGGCCGCTACCTCAAGGAAAAGAACCCCGACATCGCCGTCGTCGGCGCCGACCCCGAGGGCTCCATCCTCTCCGGCGGGCCCCCCGGCGCCTGGAAGGTCGAGGGTATCGGCGAAGACTACGTCCCCAAGACCTTCAACTCGCAGGTCGTCGACGACTGGGTCCGCGTCTCCGACGCCGAGTCCTTTCGCGTCGGACGCGACCTCGCCCGCTATGAGGGCCTGCTCGTCGGCGGAAGCTGCGGCACCGCCGTCGCCGCCGCTCTGCGCTATGCCGCCCGGCTCACCTCTGCCGACCTCGTCGTCGTCATCACCCCCGACACCGGCCGCAACTACCTCAGCAAGATGTACTCCGACGAGTGGATGGAAGAGATGGGCTACATGAAGGCGATCAAAGAACACCAGACCGCCGGACAGGTGCTCGCCTCCCGCCCCCAGCAGGAACTGCTCTACCTCGAGCCCGATCAGACCGCCGAAACCGCCATCCGTCTCCTCCGCGACCAGAACGTCAGCCAGGTCCCCGTGCTCGAGGGCGGCAAGTCCGTCGGCAGTATCCGCGAGATCACCCTCGCCCGCCTGCTGCACGAGCAGCGCGACCCGCGCCAGGTCGCCGTCCGCGAGATCATGGCCCGCCCGCTCCCGCAGGTCGACGAGCAGGTCAACATCGACGAGGTCTACCGCCTGCTTCTCTCAGGCTCCTCCGGCGTCCTCATCCTGCGGCAGGGAAAGGTCATCGGCATCATCACCCGCATTGACCTCGTCGACTTCTGGGATACCTCGCCGGCCGAGCCCTCCGGCAGCGTCTCCGGCGCGACGATCGTTTCCGGCTGACAACAACATTGGTGTTGAGCGATACGGCAAGGTTATGAGTATCGAATTCCGCGCCCCACACGGCGCGAACTGAACGAGGGAATCTCCCATGCACTTCATGACACGAGCGATCCACGTCGGACAGGACCCCGATCCCGCCACCGGCGCGACGATCCCCCCGA
>CAZNDQ010000770.1:0-1711 GCA_964571825.1 uncultured Planctomycetales bacterium
GTTTCCAGGGCGGCGATGTGGAGGTAGGGGATGTAGATCGACCGGTCGGAGTTGGGCACGGCGAGGAAGAGGCGGCTCTTCATCATCACCGCGAGGTTCGGGTCGCGCACGTCATAGTGGCCGCCGCTGGACAGGTGGATGCGAAACGGATGAAAAGGCTCGGAATCGAGCAGGTCACGGAGGTCATCGGCTGCCATATCGCTATTCTAGCTGCAGGACAATCGCCTGCAATCCTATGACTGCGGGAGCGACGTCATACACTCATCGAGGCAGTCGGTGAGGAAGTCGCAGTCGGCCTTCGTCAGACACATGGGGGGTTTGAGGCGGATGGTGTTGCCATAGAGGCCGCCTTTGCCGAGGAGGAGGCCGCGATCCTTGGCGCGTTCGACGACCTCGGCGCATTCGGCACTCGCCGGTTCCTTCGTGGTGCGGTCGCGGACGAGTTCGATGCCGAGCATGAGGCCGAGGCCGCGCACCTCGCCGATCAGGTGGTGCTTGTCCTGCAGTTCGTCCAGCCGCGCGCGCAGATAGCCACCCACATCCCTGGCGCGCTGCTGGATCTTCTCCTCGTCGATGACCTCGATCGTCGCCAGCCCTGCCGCCATCGAGACCGGGTTGCCGCCATAAGTGTTGAAGTGAATCTTGCGCGTCATGTGCTGGGCGATCTCGGGCCGCGTCGTCACCGCGCCGAGCGGCGCGCCGTTGCCGATGCCTTTGGCCATGGTGACGATGTCGGGGACGACGTCCCAGCTCTCGAAGCCCCAGTAGTGCGCGCCGGTCCGGCCCCAGCCTGTCTGCACCTCGTCGGCGATACACAGCCCACCATACTTGCGGACGATCTCGTAGACGGTCTTGAAGTAATCCGGCGGCGGGGTCACGGTGCCGCCGACGCCCTGAATGGGCTCGCCGATGAAGCAGGCGATGTCGCCGCTGGTCTCGTAGCGGATGACGTCCTCGACGGCCCGCGCGCACTTCACGTCGCACGACGGGTAGGTCATGCCATAGGGGCAGCGGTAGCAGTAGCCGGCGGGGACGTGGCGGACGTTGTTGATGACGGGGAGCGGGAACTTCCAGGTGCCGATGGCGGTGAGGCCCATCGTCGCCTGCGAGCCGCCGTGGTAGGCGTTGCGGATGGAGAGCACTTCGTTGCGGCCGGTGTGCAGCCGCGCCATGAGGATGGCGAGTTCGTTGGCCTCGCTGCCGGAGTTGGTGAAGTAAGTCGATTTGAGATTGGAGGCGGCAGGCATGTGGTCGGCGACAGCCTTGGCGAAAAGCGCAATGTTGGGGTGGGCGTAGATCGTCGTCGTGTGAACGAGGCGGCCGACCTGCTCCTGCATCCGCTGCGTCACCTTGGGGTGGCAGTGGCCGACGGAGACGGTGACGATGCCGGCGATGGCGTCGAGGTACTGCCGGCCGGTCTCGTCCCAGACGTACTGCATGTGGCCCTCGACGATGCAGAGCGGCTTCTTGTAGTAGAGGAAGATGCCGGGGTTCACATACTCCTTGCGCAGGGCGAGGATTTCCTCGCGCGAGGGGCCGTCGTAGCGCGCGGGAACGTGGTCGGATTTGGGCAGGGCGGCGCGGGGGCGGCTGCCTGCGCTGCGCGTGTCGTGCTGAGTCTTGTGCATGTCGGGGCTCCGGAGAATCGTGCCCGCGCGGCCGGTGCGGCGCGGGCGACAGAATACAGCTTGCGCTACCCGGCCGTGATCGC
>CAZNDQ010000771.1:0-1709 GCA_964571825.1 uncultured Planctomycetales bacterium
CGATCGTTGGATCGGAAACCGTCGCAAACTCGAGCTGTTCGACGTCGACGAAGGTGATCGCGCGCACGCGGGCTACTCCTCGCGCAGCGCGTTCAGCGGACTGACGCGTACCGCGCGCAGTGCGGGAATGCCCGCACCTGTAATGGCTACGGCGAGGCAGACGGCGAGGGCCACGAGGATCGTGACCGGGTCGAGGGGCGGCACACCGAAGAGCATGGTGCGCAGAGCGTATCCCGCCGCGGCTGCGATGAGCAAGCCTGGGATGACACCGACCAGGACCAGCCGTATGCCGTTGCCGAGGATGGCGCGTGCGATCCGGCCGGGTCGTGCGCCGAGCGCGAGGCGCACAGCGATCTCCTGCCGGCGCTGTGCGACGGTGTACGCGAGCAGTCCGTGGATGCCCAGCCCGGCGAGTACGACGGCGAGTGTAGCGAGCGCAGCGAGCAGCCGGATCTGCGCGCGTCGCTGTGCGGTCTGGTCCGACACGATGTCGGCCAGCGTGGTCACATCGGAGATCGGCTGGCCGGGATCGGCGCGGCGCACGATCTCGCGCACGGCCGGCAGCAGCGCGTGTTCGTTTCCGCTCGTGCGGATCACCAGCTCCTTCGGATCGTGGAACGCGAGCGGTGTGTCGCCGATGTCGGAGGAGGGCATGTACATCTGCGGTTCGGACGCGCGCTCGAGTCCGCGCACGCGCACGTCGCCGACCAGGCCGACAACGGTGCGCAGGCTGTCCTGGAACAGGAACCGCCTGCCGATCGCGCTCTCACCCGGCCAGTAGCGCTCGGCGAACGAGCGTGAGACGACCGCGACACGTCCGCGCGCGGCATCCCCATCCTCGAGGTCGCGGCCGGCAAGGAGCGGAATGCCGAGCGTGCGGAAGAACTGCGGCGTGATGTAGCAACGGCTCACCGTGTAATTGCCATCCCGCCGCACCTCCTCGCCTGGCAGCGTGACACGCGCGATGCCGCCCGTCATAACCATGGGCAGACCGCTTGCGTACGCGGCGGCTTCCACACCCGGCAGTGCGCGCACGTCCCGCAGCACCGCCTGATAGAACTGTTCGCGTTTCTGCGTGGACTCGTACTCGGGCTTGGGCAGCACGGTGCGCAGCGCGAGTACACCGTCGGCGCGGAAGCCGGTGTCGACGGACTGCACGCGCAGCGTGGCGCGGACGAGCAGGCCGCACGACACCAGCAAAATGACGCAGGCAGCCACCTCGACCGCGACGAGTGCGGACGGTCGGCTGCGACGCCACGATCCGGATCGGCCGGCACGCAACACATCGGCGGAAGCGCCGCGTCCCGCGCGCACGGCGGGCACGATGCCAAAGCCGAATCCGGTTGCACCCGCAAACGCAGCGGCGAGTGCGAGCACGCGCGCATCCAGCTCCGGCGCGGTGGAGATCGGCAGCGTCGCGGGCACGAGCAGTGCGAGCAGCGGGAACGTGAACCACGCCACCAGTATGCCCGCCGCACCGCCGATCGCTGCGAGCAGCGCACTCTCGGTTACCATCTGACGCACGAGCCGCTCGCGGCCGGCGCCCAGCGCCGAACGCACGGCCAGTTCGCGTTCGCGTGCACCCGCGCGCACGAGCAGCAGATTGGCGAGGTTGGCACAGGCGAGGAGAAGGATGCAGAGCGCGGCGCCGCAGAGCGTGCGCAGCATCAGCGCGTACGCAGGCGAGTACTCCGCGCTCATGCGGAAGA
>CAZNDQ010000772.1:0-1695 GCA_964571825.1 uncultured Planctomycetales bacterium
ACAGGAACCCGCCGGCCGTATCGATGCCGGCCGACATGGCCCGCGCTTCGCGGCTCATCGTCCGCAGGTCGGCCCGCCGCTCCATGACCCGCTGGGCGGCCTCGCGCATGTCGCGCGTCGGGCTGCGGCGCTCGTCGTTGCCGCGCACGAAGGCCTGCCACTGCCGCGTCCGCTGCTCGACCTGGCGGCGCTGCTCGGCCGTCAGGTGCGTCCGGCCCGGGCGGCCGTTGCGCCGCTCGTCCTCGTCCGGGGGCGTGTTGCCCTCGGCGATGTCGTCGGCCCGCTCCTCGAGCTCGGCGATCTCGGCCATCCGCGCCGCGCGCTGCTCGGCCTTGTCGATCGCGTCCTTGAGTTTGTCGACGTCGGCGTTGGCCGCGTCCCAACTGGTCTGCTCTTCGGCCGTCAGGTCGCGGGCTTCGGACTCGGCCCGCTCCTGCAGCTCGCGCATCCGCTTGACCGCGGCCGCCCGCTGCTCGCGCAATCGCTTCGCGCTCATGCAATCCCCCCGCAAAGAAAGTGAAAGGTGAGGTGTGGCACAGCCGCCCCCGGGCTGTGCGTTGAACGGTGCGCCCCCCGCACCCGTTCACTTGAGTTGCTTTCAGATCCCGGCTTCGAGCTCGATCAGCCGCAGCCGTCGGGCCCGCCGGCCGAGCTGCACGGCCGCCCGCGCCTTGCGCCACTCCGCCAGCTCCTGCTCGATCGAGCGGCGCTCGGCCGAGCGCACCCCCGCGGTCGTCTGTTCGTAGGCCGGGAAGGTCACCGGCCCGACCTCGTACAGCGTCACGCCCACGATCTCGCGGATGGTCAGCACGCTGCCATCCTCGTTTTCGATCTCGCGCCAGACGCTCTCGGCGCTGAACATGAAGCTGCTGCCCGACACGTCGCCGCGGCGGACCGCCTCGACGACGTCGCCGCGGGTGCTCGGTGGTCGCACCGCGTACCGCAGGCCCGTCGCGTCGACGCTCAGGCTGAGCGTCTGCGCATCCCCGCCCGGCCGCCGGCGGCCGAGCACAAAGTCGGGGTTGTGGTTGAACAGCGAGCGCACGTCATCCTCGCGCACCGCCCGGTCAAACGCCCCGGCCATGATCCGCTCGACGACGCCCGGCCACAGCACGTACTCGGTCGCCGGCGTGCCGTCGTAGTAGACCGCCCCGTAGCCCTCGATCGTCGGCTGGGCCCCGTCCTCCGGCTCGGCCCGCAGCTCCACGTGGCGCTCGATGAACCGCCGTTCCATCCTGATCCCCCAGAAGAAGAGTCACGCCGTGCCGGCACTGTCTGGATCGGCGTCATCCGGGTCATCCGCCGCTGGCTGCGCGCCGTCGGGCTGCGGATCGCTCGCGGGCGCCGTGCCCAGGTTGAACCGCACGACGTCGCCGCCCGGCACCGGGTTCAGGTTCTCACGCGCCCGCACCTCGTTCGGCGTCAGGAAGCCCGCGGTGATGCCGGTGTTGTAGGCCTGGTAGCGGTCCTCGGTCGCCCCGCGAAGAAGGCCCTCGAAGTTGAACTCGCTGAACAGCAGGTCCTGCTCGTCCTCGCTGAACAGCTTCAGGTTCGCCTGGTCCTCGAGCTCACCGGTCCACGGCTCGACCCCGTCGCCGACGTACTCGATCGCCTGGTGCTCGATGTTGCTGAACGTCGCCCGGCTCAGTTCCTTGAGCTTGTGCGGCGGGACGTTCAGGAACCGGGCCACTTCCT
>CAZNDQ010000773.1:0-1694 GCA_964571825.1 uncultured Planctomycetales bacterium
CCGAAGCAGCCGGCGAAAGTGGCGAAGTCGCCGAGATCGACGATGTTGTTGTCGTCGAGATCGCCGCAGCCGCAGGTGAGCGGCGGGGCCTGGGCGCGTCCAGCCCAGAAGCCGCCGGTCAGTTCGATGGTCCCGCCGGTCAGGGCGACCCCCGCGTCGGGCTGGCCGAGGGTGCCGCTCAGCTCGATCGTGCCGCCGGTCATGGTCATTGCGCCGCCGCAGTCGATGGTGGACCAGTCGATGGCCGGGCCCGCGCCGCGCTGAGCGAATCCGGCATCCCCTGCGCCGGACGCGCGCGAGGAGCCCCAGAGCGGCAGACAGAGCAACCCGGCCAGCATCAGTGCAACCCGCTTCATGCCAATCCTCGCTTTCGGTTAGCGTTCTGTTCTTGCGGCCCGCGTGGGGCCCGTTTCCCGATGAAGCAACACCGCGCCGCCTACTTGATGACGCGGAAATACCACGTCATCGATGGCACATCGACCGTAAAGTTCTCCGACGCATTCACGAGCTGAATCTGCACCGTGTTGGGCGCGCTGACGCGGACGTTGGCGATGGCGACGGGCGAGATGAGCCCGCCCGCGCTGACCACGGCCACGTCGGCGACATTGGCACCCGTCACCGTAACTGTCAGGTTCGCGCCCGCGCCGGGCGTCAGAGGCGGGGGGTCCACCGTCTCGGAATGGGACAGGATTTGCGTGGCTGCCGTTCTTTGCAACGTATTGTCGGGAAAGCGGATGCCGTCCACGCCGGACGTGCCGGCAACATGGAGGCGCGCAGTCGGGTTGTCTGTGCCGATGCCGACATCACCGCCACCTGCACAGAACTTGACGTCACCGGAGGAGTTGAAGTTGAGGCTGAGATCGCCGTTACCGGCGCCCTCAATCTGGTTTCCGTCAATCAGAATCGCCAACCCCGTACCGTCTCCATCGCCGATAACCAGCGGTGCGATCCGATTGGCATAATTCGTCCCGCCATTTGTATTGATTGTGCTTTGGACATGAAGAGGCCCGTTGGGGCCGGCGGTGCCGATGCCGACGTTGCCGGTCATGGAAATATTATGATTTCCGTCGTCGCGGCCGATCTGTAACACCCTACCGTTATAACCCGTCCCGCCCAGGTTGATGTTGAACTTGTTGCCGGCGATGTCACGCGTGAAGATCAGTTCCGGCTCATCTCCCAGCTTCAGCAGCGTTCCGTCGGCGGTGCCGACGTGCAGAAGGGTGTTATCGGGGTTCGTCATGCCGATGCCGACGCCGCCGGCGGCGCGGATGAGAAACTGGTTGGCGGCGGTGGAGGCGAAGTCGGCGCTGGTCGAATCGGCCCAGACAAAGGCGCCGTTGTGGTCGGCCTTGGCCCGCCGCCCGGCGGCGAAGCTGTAGTCCCCGCCGGCCGTATTGGACGATCCGCCGGGGACGGTGGACCGGTAGCCGCTGGCCATGTTTGAGGAGCCGCCGCCGACGGTGGAGCCTTCGCCGCTGGCCGTGTTGTTGAAGCCGCCGCCCACAATGGACTCACCTCCGCTGGCCATATTGAAGTAGCCCCCGCAGACGGTGGAGATGAGGCCGCTGGCCCCGTTGTTGCTGCCGCCGCCGACGGTGGAGCCGTCGCCGCTGGCCGTGTGGTCGAACCCGCCGCCGATGGTGGAGTAATCGCCGCTGGCCGTGTGGCTTTCGCCGCCGTCGACGGTGGAATTC
>CAZNDQ010000774.1:0-1692 GCA_964571825.1 uncultured Planctomycetales bacterium
TGAATGTCCTCCGCGGCGAGATGTCCCTCATCGGCCCGCGCCCCACGCTCCTCGACCAGATCGAGAAATATGACGACTTCCAGCGCCTCCGCCTCGCCGTCCGCCCCGGCTGCACCGGACTCGCTCAACTCCACGGCGGCGCGAGTATCCCCTGGATCGAACGCATCCGCTACGACGTCTACTACGTCGCGCGCGGCAGTCTGCTGCTCGACGCCAAAGTCATCCTCCTCACCCCCTGGCACATCCTCGTCGGCGAGGCCTCCACCGCCCGCCCCTTCGCCGATTCACCCTACGCCGACCACATGGCATGCCTCTGTGCGCGATGAAGCATTCGCGCCCCTGCCGGCGGCTCGTCGGTTCACCATCCGGTCCGTGCCAGGTGAACCGCCATGCCGTCGTACGGGGGCTAAAGTGAGATGCTTCAAAGACTTAAATAAATCACTCGACGCCCCCGCCGACTCGGCCGCCGCCCGCGCTTGAGCCCGATCCCACATTCCGCTATCCTGCTCGCCGATTCGGTTTGGAACCAAGGAGTCATGACATGCAGCTCATCTTTGCCTTCATCCTCGACGTGGTCCTCGGCGGCTTCTGGCGCATTCTCTTCGACGCCTTCGCCGACGCCGTCGGACTGCCCCCAGCCGCCTGAGCCCGTCCGCCGTTCTTGTTGCTAAAACCCGCTCGGGGTGAGGCATAGCCACCGGGTCCGCGCGCACACAAGCACGCAACGGGACAGAAGTTTCTCTTCGTGCGAAGCGCATTCCATGGTCTTTAAGGTTGCCTGCGGGCGCCATCGCCTCCGGAGCCTTCTGCGCGAACGCGGTCCCGCAGCGACGCAAACATCCCGCGCAGCGTCCGGTCGATCGTCCGCATGATCTCCTCCCGCTCCAGTCCCGCCAGTTCCAGCGGAGGACCGAACTGCACGCGGACCCGACCGCGCCGAGGAAAGCGCCGGTGAATCGGCCACGCCTCGAACGCTCCGACGATCACCGCCGGCACCACCGGCACCCGTGCCCGCTCGACGATCAGCGCCACGCCCTCCTTCAGCGGCGCGATCTCCCCATCCGGCGTCCGCGCCCCTTCCGGAAAGATGTTCATCAGGTGCCCTTCCTGCAATCGCAGGATCGTCTCCTTCACCGCCCGCACGTCTCCCCGACCCTGCCGCACCGGGTAGGCATTGAGCACGTAGCGCAAGAACCATCCGAACCAGCGGTTCCGGAACAGGTCCGACTTGGCCAGGTAATTCACCGGCCGATCCAGCCGTACCGCCAGCACGATCGGATCAAGATAGCTCTGGTGGTTGGACACGATCAGCGCGCCCCCGCGCGCCGGCACATGCTCGCCCCCATACACTCTCAGGTCGAACAGCACCGTCGTCAGCGCCGACGCAATCGCCCGCAGGCAATTCCACGCGAGGGACCGCTCCGTTCTCATGCGGTCCGCCCGCGGGCCGCGCCCGCCTCGTCCATCCACTGCGCGACCGTTTCCAACGCCGCATCGGTGACGCACGGGACCGCGATCAGCCGCTGCAACAGCTCCGGCGGAATCTCCCCGGGTCCGCCGCACGAGGCCAGGTCCAGCACGGCTCCGTTGAAATCGTTCACAAACGCCTGAAACATCGTCGCCAGCAGCGAGGCGGATACGCCCAGCAGCGCTGCGTGCTCCGCCACAAGCTGTCCGTAGACGATCGTCGCC
>CAZNDQ010000775.1:0-1673 GCA_964571825.1 uncultured Planctomycetales bacterium
GCGGTCGATAGGATCGGCGGCGTAGCTACCGCGGCGCTCTGAAACGCGGGGTTGTTATCATTGTCCAACTGCCGGCGCACCGGCGATGCATGTCAACGGGCGAGTCGACGAGCATGACAACGGATCAGGCGGTCGTTTTCTCCACGCTTGCAGTGGCGATGGTGCTGTTCGTGCGTAGTCGGTGGCGCTACGACCTTGTCGCCATGCTAGCGCTGCTGGTTCTCTGCATCACGGGAATCGTCCCTGCCGCCCATGCCTTTACCGGATTCGGGCATCCGGCCGTGGTGACGGTTGCAGCGGTTTTCGTGATCTCCGGCGCGATGCAGAACGCCGGTGTCGTCGACGTGCTCGGTTCGTGGTTGTCGCGCCTGGGCAAGCGCCCGGAGGTCCATGTGCTGGCGTTGACCGCACTTGTGGCTGTGTGTTCGGCGTTCATGAACAACGTCGGCGCGCTGGCAATCCTCATGCCGGTGGCGATTCACCTCGCCCGCTCCGCCGGGCGATCGCCGTCCTATCTCCTGATGCCGCTGGCGTTCGGTTCACTGTTGGGCGGACTGACGACGCTCATCGGCACACCACCGAACATCATCATCGCCACGTTTCGCGCGGGCGCAGGGGCGAATCCCTTCGGCATGTTCGATTTCAGCGCGGCCGGTGTGTGCACTGCGGCCGCGGGTGTAGCCTTCATTGTCGCCGTCGGCTGGAGGTTGATTCCACAGCGCAAGGGGACGGCCTCGGCCGACGAGGTCTTCGAAATCGACAAGTACACCGCCGAGCTGCGCGTCAGTGATAAATCGAAGGCGCTAGAGATGACCGTCCGGCAGATCGGGGAGACGATCGACGCCGACTACTGCATCATCGGGTTGGCGCGGGGGAAGCGCCGGATTTCGATGCCGTCGCCGTACGAGGTGGTTGCGGCCGGCGACATCCTACTTGTGGAAGGTGATGCGGACTCGATCAAGACGCTGTCGGACGGGCTCGATCTGGAGTTGGAGGGCGACAAGAAGCTGCGCGAGGAGTTGCTCAAGTCGAACGCGGTCGAAGTCATCGAAGCAATCGTCGCACCCGAAGCGTACATCGAAAGGCGCACCGCAGGGCAACTCAATCTGCGGCGTCGTTTTGGCGTGAACCTGCTCGGTGTGGCGCGGCAGGGGGCGCGCTTGCGCACGCGTATGCGCGAGGTGCGCTTTCGGGCGGGCGACATTCTGCTGCTGCAGGGTGACGGGGCAGCGCTGCAGCAGGCACTGACGGACCTCGGGCTCCTGCCGCTGGCGCTGCGCGGTCTTAAGATTGGCCGACCGCGCCGCGTGTTGCTGGCGCTTGTCCTGTTCGCGGCGGCCCTGGTCGTGACGGGCGTCGGCTGGCTGCCGGTGCAGATCGCACTCACGTGCGCCGCCGTGTTGATGGTGCTGACGCGAATGATGACGCTGCGCGAGATGTACAACTCCGTGGACTGGTCGGTCCTGGTTCTACTGGCGGCAATGATTCCGGTAGGCGCCGCAATGGAGTCGACCGGCGGAGCGCAGATGCTTGCCGATGGACTGCGGAAGGTGGTCGGCGGGCGCGGCGCTGCGGTCGGCGTCGGAGCGCTTCTACTGGTATCCTCACTGCTGTCAAACGTGATCAACAATGCGGCGGCCGCTGTGCTCCTGGCGCCGATCGCACTGCGACTG
>CAZNDQ010000776.1:0-1668 GCA_964571825.1 uncultured Planctomycetales bacterium
CCCGCCTCCGTCCGCCCGACCCAGATATCGCCCGCATGCTGCGCTGCGCACGGCCATGCTGCCGCCATCACGATCATCAGGCCGCCCACGATGCACGTTCTCTCGTTCATCTGTCCCGTCCTTGCCGCCGTCGCGGCAGTCACTTATTCTGTCGCACGATCCGAAACGCGAACTCGCGGCTGCTCGCCACGGCCGGCCGCGATTCACCACCGGGTCGGGCCGCCGCGGACACTCCGCGACGGCCCGACCTCAACCCTGGCCCGCGTTCGCCGGGGCCTGCGCTCTCCCGCTTCCTTCCCCTCCGACTCATCGACGACGCCGCACCAGCGCAACCGTGCCCATTGCCACAAGCGCCAGCGCACCCGGCTCCGGCACATTCGTGAACCGCGCCGTGTACACCTCCGACGCTTCATATCCCGTCGTACCCGTATCGATCATCCGGAAACTCACCGACCACTCCGTTTGCAGCGGGTTGAATCCGCCATCCTCCGAGTCGATGTGCCACCACGGGTGAAGATCGAATGATTCGCCGAGCATCCACTGCTCGCCTGCCTCGTCGAGCACGCCGAGGAACGCCGGCCGCCACACTTTCATCGCCGGGTCCAGCGCCACGATCTCGAACACGACGTTCGCACCGGCCCCGAGGACGAAGAAGTCCTCGTCCGGCTCGTCCGCGTCCAGGCTCATGAAGCCCGGGTCGTCCAGCGCCCAGCCGCTCACCGGAAACGCGATCGGCGGCAGCAGGAACGCCTCGTCGAAATCACCCTCCACCGCGAGCTGCCCCGCGCCGCTCACCCCGACAACGAAATCACCGGAGTGCTCATCGCCCGCCCACGCAGCACTCGCAGCCGCACCGGCCGCCAGCGCCATCATCCAGACCAGTCTCACGATTCGTGCACTCATTCCTTCCGTCTCCTTTCGAACTACTGAACGCGCCTGGGCGTCCAGAAAATGCCCCCGGCCGTCCCGCCCCCCGCTACGGGACGAAACCGGGGTCATACATGTTGCGGACAAACACGGGGGGGAAACCGGCGCGCAGCTTGAACGTCCGCTCGAAGAGCAGCGTCTCCGCGTGCCCGTCGATCAGCGCGTAGTTCGCCCGGCCGAGGTGCTGGTCAATCTGCACCTGCTCCCGCGCCGCGACGAGCGGATTCCACCACCAACCCTGCGGGTCCACGTGATCCGACGCCGCAAACGAACCCTCCTTCGCCAGCTCCACAAGGAAGATCGTCTCGGTCGGCCGTTTGATGCGGTCGATCCGGTCGTACGGCTCCTTACCGCCCACCGGATACACCGTGTAACCGTTGCTCCCGTAACTCGTCCGCCGCAGCCGCCCGTCCGCCAGCGGCTCCCGCCAGTGCTTGCTCCGGTCCTCTGGACAGCGGACGACCTTCTCGCTGCGCCCGTACGACTGCGCGAGCTGCGTCAGCCACGACTTCTCCACCTCGTCCGCCTGCCCGCCGTGCGTCAGACCCGCCGACGGCAACTGCCCCCGGTTGTCCTGACCATACATTTGCGCCGCGATCATCAGGCTCCGCATGTTGCTCAGACACACGACCGCCCGCGTCTGCTTCCGCGCTTTGCCCAGCGAAGGCAGCAGAATGCTGATCAGCAGCGCGATGATCGAAATGACCACCAGCAGCTCAACGAGTGTGAAACCGCTCCGGC
>CAZNDQ010000777.1:0-1668 GCA_964571825.1 uncultured Planctomycetales bacterium
GCCACTGGTCACTGGCCACTGTCTGGCCGTCATGCTGAGCGCAGCGAAGCATCTCTAATCACCGGTGCCTCCAGCACGCCAACCCCGCGCCGTCTTCTTCGTCGCGGTACTCCGCGACTCCTCCACTGGCCACCGGCCACTGGTCACTGGCCACTAATTCCCTCCATTACTGCACGTATCCCAGCGACCGCAGGCGCTCCGCCACGTCCGCCGGCATGTCCGCAGTTGCGCCTTCCTCGGGCGGCCGAAACTTCCGCGTCTCGCGCTGCCACCGCGCCAGCAGCTCCTCGTACCGCCGCGCCACCGCCGGCATCGATCCGTACAGGTTCACCTGTTCGCGCGGATCGCGCGACAGGTCATACAGCTCCCGCTCGCCCTCGCTGTCCCGGATGAACTTGTAGATCCCCTGATAGAGCGCGCGGTGCTCGCGCAAGAATCGCGACGGATCGAACGCCGGATCGCGCTGCACCGCCCGCGCCAGCGCCGACGGCATCGGCACCAGATACTCCGTCACCGCAACCCGCCCGGCGTCGAATGCGCCCGCCTCATCCGGCAGCGCCGGCGACACGCCCGGCGGCAGCTCGGCCGCGGCGACCCCCGCCCACCCCGCCACCGTGGCGTACAGATCGGACAACTGCACCAGCGTCCGGTTGCGGCCGACCCGCTGCCCGCCTGGATGCCGCACCAGCAGCGGCACCCGCGCCAGCGTGTCGTAGACGCAGAAGTCGTGACCCCACACCCGGTGCTCCCCGTGCGCCTCGCCGTGGTCCGACGTCACGATCACGTACGTGTTCTCCAGCAGCCCGCGCTCCTCAAAGGCAGCCAGCAGTTCTTCCAGCCGTTCGTCGAGGTGCCGCAGCGAAGCCCGGTACTGTTTGCCCAGGATTTCCCCGTCCGCCGCGCGAACCGCATCTTCACCGAACATGTTGTAGAGAAACGCATACATCGACCCGATCGGCCCGTACACGCGCTGCCGCAACGCGTACGAACGCCGCACCTCCCCCGCGTCCAGAAACGTCTCCCGCTGCCGCCGCGGCACCAGCGTCGGCAAATGCGCATCAAGGTAGTTGACGAAGATGAACCACGGCCGGTCCCGCGCCAGCCGACGGTCCAGCCAGTGCGCCACGATCCCCCCCGTCCGCGCTGCGCCCATGTCCACGTCGAACCACGACGCCGGCGGCCGCGTGCCCAGATACTGCCACCACACGCTCGGCGACATGTACTCCAGCAGTTGCAGGTGTCCGATCGGCGGCGCGTGCTCGAACCCCTGCGTGAACTGGCTCCATGCCCCGAGCTGCGGGTTGTTCGAGAACAGCAGCGTCGCATAGCCCCGCGCACGCAGCAGCTCGGCGATCGTCACGTGCGCTTCGTGCAACTTCGTGTGGCCGTGGTTCGTGCCGTGCCCGCTGACGCTCAGCCCCGTAAACATCGAGGCATGCGCCGGCATCGTCCACCCGCCCTTGGCGATCGCGTCCCCACACACCAGCGACCCCGCCGCCAGCCGCCGCAGATACGGCGTCGTCTGCTCGCGCTCGTCGTACAGCGACGTGCGGTCGGCGCGCACCGTGTCCCACACGATCCACAGCACGTTCGGCCGCTCACCCGTCCGCGCGCCCGGCGCTCTCGGCACCGCCTGCGCCACCGACGGCACCGCGTACCCCGCCGGCC
>CAZNDQ010000778.1:0-1667 GCA_964571825.1 uncultured Planctomycetales bacterium
AGCAGGCCCGCAGCCTGGGTCTGACCGTCAGCACGCAGACGGCCAAGGACGCCGCAGAACTCAACGACACGCTGAACATCCTCTGGCGGGTCGTCAAGCAGGGCGTGTTCGCCATCGGCGGGGCGCTGGCCCCCATGATCAAGGAACTCTCGCAGCGGATCACCCGCGTCATTGTCACCGCCGCCGACTGGATCAAGCGGAACAAGGACGTCGTGGTGTGGGCCTTGAAGGTCGCGGCGGGTGTCGTGGTGGTCGGGGCCGCGCTCATCGGCCTGGGCGTGGTCATCTCCGGCGTCGGCGCGGCGCTGGGGGTGTTGGCGAGCGTCATCACCGGCATCGGCGCGGTGTTCGGGCTGGTCGGGGCGGCGCTGGGTGCATTGCTCAGCCCCATCGGCCTGGTCGTGGCCGCCATCGTTGGACTCGGCGGGGCCTTGCTCGTCACCAGCAGCGCGGGCGGGGCCGCCCTCGAATGGCTCGGCGAGCAGTTCACGCGCCTGCGCGACTGGGCCACCAAGGTCATCGGCGGCATCTCCGACGCCCTCGCCGCCGGCGACCTCGCGCTCGCCGCCGAGATCCTGTGGCTCAGCCTGAAGGTCGCCTGGCAGCAGGGGGTCGCGGCACTCAACAAGGTCTGGCTTGAGGCGAAGCAGTTCTTTGTCGGCACGGCCCAGTCCATGTGGTACGGCGCGCTGGCCGCCGCCGAGATCGGGTTTCACGCGATCGAGGTCGCGTGGATCGAGACGACGGCGTTCCTCAGCAAGACCTGGACGAACTTCACGACCGGCTTCCAGCAGATCTGGGAGTCCGCCTCGTCCTGGGTCGCCAAGCGGATGCTGGAGATACAGGGTCTCTTCGATTCCGGGCTTGACGTGGAGGCCGCCAAGAAGGCGGTGGACCAGCAACTCGAATCGCGCCTCGTTGAACTGGAGGACGCCGCCCAGCGCGACGTGGCCGCGCGCGAACGCCGCCGGGCGGCCGAACGCGAGCAGGCCGCCGCCATCCATGAAGCGACGCTCGCCGCGATCGGTCAGGACTTCGAGAACGCGCAGGACGCTCTCCGCAAGGACACCGAGGCGGGCCTCGCCGAGTCTCGCGCGGCGCTCGACGCCGCGAAGGAACGCCTGGCCGCCGCGATCGAGGACGCGAGGCGCAAGCGCGAGGCGGCGGACGCCGAGCGCGGTCCGTCACGCTCCCCACGCGACCTGATGGCCGAGTTAGACGAGCGCATCGCGGGCATGGGCGACCTGCTCGCCAAGGGGATCAGCGTGCGCGGCACGTTCAACGCGAACGCCGCGCAGGGACTCGCCGCGGGCAGCGACGCCGCCGAGCGCACGGCCCGCGCGACGGAGCAGACAGCGAGGCACACCAAGCGCCTGGCGGACGCGGCGGGCACGGGCGGATTGACGTTCGGCTGATCGGAGTGACGGATGCCCATCGAGGTGCGCGAAAAGTTCGAGTCCCGCAGGCTGGTCAAGGCCGCCGGCGGCAGCAACTCCTCGGCGGAGCTCGCGTACATCGTGCTGGGCACGGACAACGACATTGCTGCGCGCGACGCGCTCGAGGCCGAGGCGCCCGCCACCTACGCCACCCTGCCGCGGCAGAGCGTGCAGATCGAGCCGCTCGGCCCGGGCCTGTGGGACGGCTTGGCCCGCTACGCCCCCACGAGC
>CAZNDQ010000779.1:0-1659 GCA_964571825.1 uncultured Planctomycetales bacterium
GGCGGCTTACTGCGCTGGCCCGGGCGGGGGGCTTCGAAGCGCTGGGGCTGGCGCCCGAGGATGGTCGGGCGTCGGTGTATGACGTGCTGACGAGCGGGCGGGCGGCGTCCGAGGCGATCGTGCGCGACTGCGAAGGCGTGTCGGTGCTGGGCTCGACGATCGACCTGGCGGCGGCGGAGGTGGAGCTGGTGAGCGTTGTGGGCAGGGAGGTGATCCTGCGCGACGCGCTGGCGGAGGTGGCGGGGGATTATGACATCGTGATGATCGACTGCCCGCCGTCGCTGGGGCTGTTGACGCTCAACGCGCTGGCGGCGGTGGACGAGGTGATCATTCCGTTGCAGCCGCAGTTTCTGGCGTTGCAGGGGATGGGCAAGCTGCTGGAGACGATCGCACTGGTGTCGCAGCGGATCAATAACCGGCTGAAGGTCAGCGGCGTGCTGTTGTCGATGTACGAGTCGAATGCGCGATTGACGGGTGAGGTGGTGGCGGACATCGAGGGTTTTCTGTCGCAGCATCGGGGTCAGCGGGTGCCGTGGCGGGAAGCGCGGATTTTCAAGTCGCTGATCCGGCGGAATATCCGGCTGGCGGAGTGTCCGAGCTATGGGAGTTCGGTGTTCCGCTACGCGCCGACGTGTCCGGGCGCGGCGGACTATGAGGCGCTGGCGGATGAGCTGCTGTCGGTTGAGCAGTTGAAGGAGGCGTCGGCCGGCGTGCCGTTGAGTGCGAGCGGCGCGGCGCCGTCAGCGCGGGCGGAATCGGAAGCGAACGCGGCACCGGCTCAGGCGGAGAAGCGGCCGGTCGAGGCGAAAAAAGAGCCGGCGGCAAGGGCGGGTCGCGCGACGAAGCCGGCCGCTCGGACCGCGCCAGCAGCGCCAACGGCGGCTGCTGGGGCCGTTGAGCAGGCAACGCCGGACGGGAACGGCGTGCGGACGGGGGAGAAGAACGGCGCGCGGGGGAGCGGGTCGGCGCGGAAGGAGAAGTCGATCCGCGCTGCGCGGGCGGTGAGTGAGGCGGTGGAGGCGACGCGCGAGCAGCCGGCGGCGTGAGGGGAAATGCGGAATGCGGAATAGAAGAGGGCGATCAAGTGTGTGGCAGCGGGCGATCGCGCTTCGGTGATCGCAGGTTGAAACAGCGGTCGCACTGCTTGAAGCGTGGCACACGATTTGGGCGGCTACGTTGGCGAGGTGGAGCCTCGTAACCTGACGGGGGTATGCGGCGAAAGGGAGTTGGCGGCCGGGCGGTCGAATGAGAGCGGGCGCGGCGTGAACCAGGGGGTGATTTGTTGACCTCCACAGGGGATGAGTATTGGTGGATGAGGAAGGCGAGCGGGGAGGGGTTGCGCGGCTGGATGGTGCGTGGTGGGTGCTGCTGGCGTACTGGGCGCTGATGTACCTGGGGACGCACTGGCCGGAAATCGAGAGATACAAGCCGCAGACAGGTTGGTGGATTCCGTTCTTCGGGGAGGTGGTGCATTTCAGCCTCTACGCGGTGTGGGCGGCGCTGTGGTGGTGGGTGCTGCATCGGGGGGGACGCCGGGCGAGCGGGCGTGCGGCGTTGCTGCTGATCTGCGGCGGGGCGATCTATGCTCTATTTGACGAGGTGACGCAGCCGCTGGTGGGCCCGTCGGGCAAGCTGGATGACGTGCACGTTGACGTGACG
>CAZNDQ010000780.1:0-1654 GCA_964571825.1 uncultured Planctomycetales bacterium
CGGTCGGAGCAGGCGTCGCTTCGCCTCCTACAGTCATATCGGGGTCATAGGTCTTCCGGCGTCAAACCTGTCCGCTTCGAGATGCGCACCAGCATACGAGGACCAATCTCCTCGCGATCATGGAATGCAAACACAAAGTCCGGCCACCCCGGGCGGGCGAGTGTTCTATGCGAACCGGACTGCCGTTTGATTGTCCACCCGATCCGCAACAGCGCCGCCAGGACGCGCCGCGCTGGTGTTGACGGCCAATCGCTCATGACGCGACCGCGAAAAGGACGGGGATTTGCGGGATTTGCTCGCCGTTTTCCAAACGCTCGGCGAGCACGCGCAGCGCGAGGGCCTCAGCGCTCGCGATCGCGTGTTCCCGCGAGCTGCCGTATGCAAGAACGCCCGGCAGCTCGGGGACCTCGGCGATCCAGCGGCCGTCGTCTTCCTGTTCCACTTCCAGCGTCAGTTTCATTGTGCTCGGCCGTTCCCTTCGCGAACGCTCGCGCGCCATACCAGAGCCCGCTGACGCGCCGCTGAAGGCTTAGAGGTTCATACCGACTGGATACGCTTCGGCGTCGCCCGCAATCGTAACGACAGCAATTGTAAGCGGTTGCGTAAGAAGGGGCAAGTGCGGCATGATCGTGAGGGGGGTCCGATGCAGCTTCATAGCCGTCGGGAACCACGCGGGGAATCCTGCGCAATGTGACAGGTGGCGGGCGTCCGGCACGTCCAGATGATCTACGGGGCCGGCGTTGCTGTCCATCCGCAGAGGGCATTCACGCAGGGTATTCAGGAGTTGTCGATCGTGCCAAGTGACTTGCTGCGCGTGCGAGGTGGTCGAACGTCCGGGGGGAGAATCTGCCTGATCGTGATGGTGACGGCGGTGCTAACGACTGCGTCGAGGTGGTCGGCGGCCGAGCCGCCGGCGCCGGGCGCAGCAAGCACGAATACGGACTGGAAATTGCCGCCCGACGAGCGGGCGGCTGTCGAATCGCTGGGGCGGGTGCTCGTCGAGGCGATCAACACGGCGTCCGAAGCCGAGCGGCTGCGGCTGATTCGGGCGGCCTATGACGAGCGGACGATCGCCGAGACGGGCGCGGAGAAAATCGCCGGGCAACTGAAGAGTATTTCCGAGCGTTTTCCGGGATTGGCGTTTGACCGGGCCGAGCTGACGGAGCATCAGCGCGGCGAGCAGGTTTCGCGCGCGCTGCACGTGTATGCACGACAACCGAACGACAAACTCTGGCGTGATCTGCAAGTGTATGTGTCCTCGGCGAAGCCCTGGCGACTCGACAAACTTGTTTTCATCGCGGAGGTGTCCGAACCAATCGCCCTGCCGAACGGCGAGATCACGGATACAAATACACTGTCGTGGCTGAATGAATACATGGACCGGCTGGCGCGGGATTACGATTTGTCGGGAAGCCTGCTGATCGCGGTCGGCGATCGTGTGATTATCGAGCGTTGTTTCGGCTACGCGGACGCGGCGCAGTCACGGCTGGTGACGGCGGAGACGCTGTTCAGTCTGGCGTCGGCAAGCAAGATGTTCACGGCGGTGGGGATTGCGCGGCTGGTGGCGGATGGGAAGCTCTCCTATTCGGATCCGATCGAGAAATACCTGCCGGAGGTCGCGGCGCAGGGTCAGGCGTCGGGTGGGACGGTCGGG
>CAZNDQ010000781.1:0-1647 GCA_964571825.1 uncultured Planctomycetales bacterium
ACAAAACGACTGGAAGAGGTGATCGGGGCCGGCCGCGCGGGGCCGATCGCGGAGTTGCGGGGCGACGCCCTCGTCCACTCGCTGGACCATCCGCGGCTGAAGAGGGCGAGTCTGAAGAACGAGCGCAAATGAGATCGCAGCACGCGTATCGGATCGGGCCGCACGCGGGCCTTCCGCCTCAGTTCGCGGTCGGCGGGGTGATCCAGCCGAGGAGTTGAGCGATGAAGAGCAGCGAACCGAGCACCAGCACGGCGCGGGCGATGTTCGAGAGTAGCGAGTCGCTGCCGTCCGCTTTCGCCTTGCCGGCGCTGACGAAGGCGAGGGGGAACGCGGCGATGACCATGCCCGTACCGAGCAAGTTTAGGGGGTGTCCTCAGCAGAAGACCATGCGCACGGCGACGCCCGCGGGCAGGAGCAGCGACGAAAGCAGTGCAAACAGTCCGTTCATGTCAGGGTCACTTGGCCGCGCAGCGCGCCGGATGCGGCAGCAAAACGATTATATCGGCGGATTCGGCCGTTGTCCGCAGCTAAGAGGCGGGAGCAGCGTCCCGCGGCGAAAAGAAAGCGGACGCGGATCCCCGGGGACCCGCGTCCGTCGCAACCCTGCACGGAAAGTGAATCGTGTGGCGGTTGCGATGATCCTCCTCATGCGGACCGGTCTCACGGGTCCGCTTCCCTGTTTGCCCGTGTCGAGGACGGGCCGGCTCGCCCCAGTATCGTAAACGGCCGATTTCGCGTGACGCGGGCCACGGCGTGCCAAAGGCGTCACTCCGGATTCTGCTGGTCCTCAAGCATCTTCTTGAGGTACTCGTTTTCGCGTCGCGTGGCTTCGAGATCGAACAATAAGTATTTGATGGAAAGCCGCAGGAAGTCGATGCTCTCCTGGAGGTCGCTCACGGTGGCCTTGAGTTCCTGATGACGCTTTCGCGTCTGCGCGGCGAGTTGTTCGAGTTTCTCGCGTTCCGCCTCGGGCAGCGTACCGATCTCGGCGACGAGTTCGGCCAGTTTTTTCTGGAAAGTGGCCTCGTCCATGTTCCAACCCCCCCGGCGAGAGAGAACCGCGCGCTGAGCCCGCGGCGATTCCGGTTTGCGTCGATCCCGCCGCAGCCGCCTCCTTTGGCCTGCCTCTCGACAGCGGGTGACGCACGGCCAGCGGCACGGGACGTACCAGCGGTCGCGCCCACCGCGCCATGCTGCACCTTCCAATAAACCGCGGCAAGACGAAGCAGTGCGCGGGTCGCGCGCGGATGCGGACGTTGTCGGGCACTTGTCGATTGTAGGGGCACGTTGCGGGGGATCGACGTTTGCCGCCCGGCGGCGTACGCATCGACGCTGCAGGGTGGGTGGCGGAGCGCAGGGTACGTCACGGAGGCCCGCCCGGTTCGCGCGGTCTGATCGGCCGGGAAGCGATCCAATCGGTCCGAATAAAAGTCCGAAATGGCGCGAGCGGCTGGTGCTGCGTCAGGTCGTACAGGTATCGCCCGGATCGAGCAGTCGGGCGAGGTGGGGGAGTTCGGGCAGGATGAGGCGATTGAGAGCGAGACGGACGGCCGCAGTCGAACCCGGCACAACGAAGACAATCCGCCCGGCGAGAACGCAGGCGAGGGCGCGGGCGAGCATCGCGGCCGCGCCGCTCTCGTCCAACCT
>CAZNDQ010000782.1:0-1645 GCA_964571825.1 uncultured Planctomycetales bacterium
AAGAGCACCGAGAACGTCGAGAAATCCGACAGATTGACGAGTCCATCACCGCTGAGGTCGGCACAGACGAACAGGTCGGCGGGGCAGACGTCGTTGCCGGGGAACTGCAGGCCGACACAGGTGGAAAAGGTCGAGAAGTCGATGAGATTGACGAAGCCGTTGCCGTCAAGGTCGCCGCAGAGGCAGGCCGGGGGGGTCTGCTCGACGAGGCGGAGGTACGGGCGCTGGGGTCGCTCGGCCGAGGCGAGGACGATGCCGAGCTTAAGGCCGCTGTCGGGGTCGGTGACCTGGACGCGCTGGCGGACAAGGAGGCCGTTGTTGTCGAGGAGGCCGTCGAGCCAGTCGCGGACGGCCTGGGTGACGTCGATGGCGATCCAGATCTCCACGTCATCGACGGTGGTGGTGCCAAGGACGTCGCCGACGGGGAGCGGCTCGGTGTTCCAGGTGGTGGTGGCGGCGTTCCAGGGGCCGCCGAGGGCATACGTCTGCGCGTCGAGGGTGAGGTCGGCACGGGGGTTGGCGAAGATGCCGCCGAACTCGAGGTTGCCGTCCATGACGTAGACGTTGAGGGTGGCCTCGGCGACCTCGGCGCCGGTGAGGGCGACACCGGCGAGGTCGAACTCGATGAGGGTGTGGAGGCGGTGGCCGGTGGAGGTTTCGGAGAAGCCGAGGATGTCGCTGAAGCCGAACTGGTTCATGTTGGTGGACGGCAGGAACTCGTAGGTAAAGACGGACTTGTCGTGGTCGGCGTCGGGTTCGAGGATGACGTCGGCGGAGGCGAGGGCGGTGCAGGCGAGGAAGAAGAAAAAGGCACGAAGGCACGAAGGCACGAAGGCACGAAGGGGAGGAAGGGATTCCTCGCTGCGCGAGGAATGACGACACATCGGCGGGTCGATGACCCGCCCTACGTTTGCTGCGGCGAGCCGGGCGCGGAGTGATCGTCGAGATTCTTCGCTGGCGCTCAGAATGACGCTGCGGGAGCGGTCGGCGTGCTGGGCGCGGAGTGATCGTCGAGATTCTTCGCTGCGCTCAGAATGACGGCAGCGCGCAACATGTGGTGTCATGGAATGTTGATTCCCATTGATCGTGTTGCCGGGCAGTCTGGGGATCATGGCTGGGCCTTTCGAGAAAAAGTGGGGAGCGGGGGCGGGCGGTTATTCGTCCGCCCCCGGCAACCCCCGTCAGTCGATCAGGACCGTCGCCTCCGTGTTGCCAACAGACCACCTGCGAGCAACGCGCCTGCCAGGCCCGGCTCCGGCACGATCGACAGGAACGGCTTGAACTCACCCGACGCGGAGCTGAAGACGACGCCGACGCGGGCGTCGGTGTCGGGGTTGATCACTTCGATTTGCTGCGAGACGCGCAGCCCGTTGTTGACGATGCTGCCGTCGATCCAGCCCTGGACGAGGGCGGTGACGTCCCAGGAGATCCACTGGTCGATGCCGTCGACGAAGGCGGTGTCGATGACGCCGCCGGACGCGGCGGGCTGGTTGTTCCAGTTGACGGTGGTCTCGGTCCAGGGGCCGCCGAGGGCGACGAGGTCGAGGGGGACGACGGCATTGGGCGCGGGGTTGGAGAAGGCGGAGCCGAAGAGCGGGGCGGCGTCGACGGCGCGGAGATTGAGGGTTGCGCCGGCGACGACGAA
>CAZNDQ010000783.1:0-1640 GCA_964571825.1 uncultured Planctomycetales bacterium
CGGCATTGCTGCACTGCGTGAAAAAGAGGGCGGACTGCAGGTCGTCGAACGCCTCATCCCAGCTTGTGCCGTTGCCGGGGCCGCCGGCGACATTCTGATCTACATAGAGGCGCGACTGGAGCGGAATGCTGTCGCACTGAAACTCGTAGGCGCCCATGTCGACCGTGTTTTCGAAGCGATCGAGGCCGGAGAGGTCAGTGGTGACGCCGCCGGGAAGATAGGCGTCAAGACCGCGATCGATGCAGGGGGACTTGACGGTGAGGCGAAAGTCGCCGGAGCCACCGCGCATGAAGTCGCTGACGAATTGTGGGTCGCGGTCGAGGTTGCCCACGCCGCCCGGTCCCGTCCAGCCGCCCTGAATGTCGGTGTACTCGACGACGGCGTTGCCGGCGAGGCGGAAGATTTCGGTGTCCTGATCGGAGACGGCGTTGAGGGCGTCGTTATCCCAGAGGATCGAGTTGAAGACGCGCACCAGGCCGCTCAGGACGTAGATCGCGCCGCCCTGCCCGTCGTTCGCGCCGGCGCCGCTGGCGTTGTTGGCCGAGAAGGTGCAGTTGATCAGGTCGGGATTGTTCTGCAGGTTGTAGAACGCCCCGCCGTTGTCGGCGTCATTCCCGGCGAACAGGCAGTTGACCAGCACGCCCGTGGCCAGGTTGTAGAATGCTCCGCCGTCTCCCAGTGCGGTGTTATTAAGGAACTGGCACGACGAATAGCGTGGCGTGCCGTTGGCAGCCGTGTACACGGCGCCGCCAAAGAGCGTTGCCGTGTTTTGCGTGAAGGACGAGCGGCGCACCTGTGGGGAAACGGCCGGATTGAAGGGCTCGATGTATATTGCGCCGCCGTTGTCGGCGGCGTTGTCGAAGAACGTGCAGTCCTCGATTGTCGGGCTGCCGTAGGCGCCGATCGCACCGCCCACCGAGGCCTGGTTTTCAAAATAGGTGCAGTTTCGGATCGTCGGGTTCGCCTGGAAGATGTAGGTGCCGCCCCCGGTGGACGTTTGGGAAAGGCCCCGTGTCAACGGTGCGCCCGGCCCGCCGGCATTGCCGTCGGTGATCCGCAGCCCGTCCAGGACCACCGAAGCGTTGACGGTCCTGATCGTCACGACGTTGTAGGCGTTGTCGGCGGCGTTACCAAGCGCGCCCAGATCACCGCTCAAGATGGAATAGAAGGCCGGGTTGGCCGGGTCGCGCTCGGTGTCGAGGCCGCCCGATGCCCGATAACCACCTTTGATCATCAGGTTGTTCTTGCTGACGATGATGAAGGACTTGGACCGCACGTCGCCGGCGTCGTTTTGCTGGGTGGGAAGGTAGGTACCGGCTGCAACACGGATTTCATCGCCAGACCCGGCCGCGTTGATGGCCGCCTGCAACGTCGTCGCGTTGTCCCAGTCGACGCCCGTCCCGGCTCCAGTCGGAGTCGGCCGTGCATGGCGGATCACGGCCCATGCCGAATCAGGGTTACCTGCCAGGAACATGCTCGCCAGAGCGAGCACCCACAGCGCCCGATGACATGGCTTCACGTTTATCGTGCCTCTATGGACGGAGGTTCTCAGACCGAAAACTGGCAGCCTGAGCCCCTGCTGCGCGTCTTCGACGGGTTCAAATGAGCTGAACGCGGAGATGGATGAGTTTGGCGCTTCG
>CAZNDQ010000784.1:0-1637 GCA_964571825.1 uncultured Planctomycetales bacterium
TTTCGCTGCGTGTGTATGGCGGGCTTGCCGCAGAGGGCGCAGGGGGCGGTGAGTTCGGTGATGCCGTCGGCATAGCGTGAGAGGTGGTCGATCGTGTCGAAGGGCCGGCCGCGGTGGTCGAGGTAGACGCCGGCGACGATGACGGTTTTGGTCAGGTCGATGAGCGCGCGGCACATGTCGACGAGCGTGGGGTCGAAGAAATGGGCCTCGTCGATGCCGACGACCTCGAACTCGCGCGCGAGTTGGGTGAGCTGGGTGGTGCGGGCCATGGTGCGCGCGGGGAAGCGCTGCCCGTCGTGGGTGACGAGTTCGGCGGCGGCGTAGCGGTCGTCGCGGGCGGGCTTGAGGGCAACGGTTTGGCGTCCGGCGGCGGCGGCCGCGCGGAGGCGGCGGATCAGCTCAGCCGTTTTTCCGGCGAACATGCAGCCGCGAATGACTTCGAGCCGGCCGGGCACGTGAGGCATGTCGAACTCCGGTCCGCCTGCACGGCGGGCGCTGCGCGAGACGCGGGAATTGTATACGCCCCCTGCTGCGACGACGAGCCGTGCGGCGGCGGGCGTGGCACACGGCGTGCGCTGCGCGTCGAGACCAGCGGCGAGCGGGATCGTGGGGAGTGGTGCGCGTTTTTTTTTGCGGTGAGCGGAATGGTGATCTATGATGCAGTTGACATTGGCGTATGCATTCCTGCCGTCCGCCGGTTCCGCGGGCATCAGAATGGAATGACTTCGGCAAATCCCCCTGAAGGAGGCAAGTCATGGCCATCAAACAGCGGATCATGATGATTTCCACACACGGGTACGTTGCGGCCGAGCCGGAGCTGGGCAAGCCGGATACGGGCGGACAGGTCGTGTACGTGCTCGAGCTGAGCAAGTGCCTGGGGCTGATGGGGTACTCGGTGGACATTCTGACGCGGCAGTTCGAAAACCAGCCGCGCAGCGACGAAGTGAGCGAGCGGGTGCGCGTGCTGCGGTTTCCGTGCGGCGGGCGAGAGTTCATCCCGAAGGAGACGTTGCACAAGCACATTCCGGAGTGGTGTTCTCAGGTGATCGAGCACGTGCAGAAGAAGAAGCTGCGCTATTCGTTCATCAACAGCCATTACTGGGACGCGGGGCTGGCGGGGTGCCGGCTGTCATCGCGGCTGGGCGTGCCGCACCTGCACACGCCGCACTCGATCGGCTCGTGGAAGCGGGACAACATGGACGGCGACCCGGCGGAGCTGGAGCGGCAATACAACTTCCGCACGCGCATCCGGGAGGAAAAGATCGTTTACGAGGAGTGCGACTCGCTGATCGCGACGACGCCGCAGCAACGCGACATTCTGTGCGCGAGCGAGTATGACGTGCCGCGGGAGAAGATTCTCGTCGTGCCGCCGGGGTATGATGATCGGCGTTTTTTCCCGGTGTCGCTGGCGTCGCGTGCGGCGCTCAAGCGGCAGCGCGGGATCGAGGGGAAGCTGGTGCTGGCGCTGGGGCGGATCGCGCAGAACAAGGGATACGACCTGCTGATCCGGGCGATGGCGGTGGTGTTTTCGCGGATGGCGGAGGCGCGGCTGATGCTGGCGGTGGGATCGACGAACCCTCCGCCGGAGGAGCAGGCACAGGTGGAGGCGCTGCGCGCGATCGCGCGCGAACTGGGCA
>CAZNDQ010000785.1:0-1629 GCA_964571825.1 uncultured Planctomycetales bacterium
TCAGGGGTGGACAGGCACCTGGGGCGGAGCGGGTAATGTCGTCGAGACCGGCGCGGGCCCGTTCGTTGACGGCGACGGCGAGGACAACACCTGGGGCACGGCGGACGACAATCTGCGCCTTCGCGAGGACTCAGCGTGCATCGATGCCGGCGATGCCTCTGCAACCGGTGCGGATCCGGGCGATCTCGACGGAGACGGCGATCGCTCGGAAGCGTGTCCGCTCGACCTGGATGGAAACCCGCGGGTCCACGGGCAGCAGATTGACATCGGCCCGCTGGAGTACGGGTCTTTCCACGACTGCAACAACGACGGTATCCCCGACGACAGCCAGGTCGACACCGATGCCGACGGCGCGATCGACGCCTGCGACACATGTCCGGGCGTTGCGAACCCTGGTCAAACAGACGCGGATAACGACGGGGCCGGCGACGCCTGCGACAGTGACGATGACAACGACGGCATTCTCGACGGGCAGGACGTCTGCCCGGTCGTTGCCGATCCCGGCCAGACGGATCAGGACAGCGACGCGGTCGGGGATGCATGTGACAACTGTCCTGCGACTGCCAACCCGGATCAGTTCGACAGCGATGGCGATGGTGTCGGCGATGCGTGCGAGAATTCTGTTCTCTTCGTCGACGCTGCAGCCGGCGGGCGGAACGACGGCTCCGACTGGGCAAATGCGTTCACGACGTTGGAGGGCGCGCTCGCAGCTGCCAGGGATTCCGGCGGCACGACGCGTGAAATCTGGGTGGCCCGCGGCGTGTACCGCCCTACTCGAGAGTCCGTGCCGGGGATCGCCGCATCGGCGACATTCTCGCTGCCGCCGTCCGTCGCGATCTACGGCGGCTTCTCCGGGACTGAGACGCGGGCCGAGGATCGCAACACCGATCCTTTGACCAACGACACCTTCCTCGGCGGCGATCTGAACGGCGATGACGTCGCCGGCATGTCACGATGGGAGCCCGCGGCCCAGGACAACGCCGTTCACATCGTACAGGCCGAAGGTCAGGGCATCAGTCTTGACGGGTTCACCATCCGGAATGCGAACTCCAACTATCGGGGCGGGGCATCCTGATCCGGGGCGGCCAAGTACGCGTCCGACGCTGCCGTTTCGAGAATAACCGCGCGGTGCTCGGCGGGGCGGCGCATGTCGCTGGCGGCGAGGCGGCCTTCGAGTTCTGCTGGTTCCACCGCAACGCTGCGGATGACATTGGCGGCGCGATAGACGCCACTGGGGGGCGGACGGTCCTGTCCAACTGCGCCTTCGCCGGGAACACCGCACCTCAGGCTGCCGTGCTGCTCGCACGCGGCACCGTCGAAGCGAAGAACTGCACGTTTTACGGCAACACGGTCCAGTGGCAGCCCGAGACCGCCCACGTCATCGGCTCATTCACGGCCGAGAGCTGCATCTTCTGGCCCAAGCCATCCGAACCCGGTAAAGAGCAGATCGGCAAGCACACAGGCGCCGCGCTCACGCTGCTCCACTGCTGCATCGCGTGCGCAAAGCCGGAGGACGCGCTGAACTTCGGATTCAATCCATTGCTGCGCGACCCGGCGGGCTTGGACGGCATTCTGGGAACCGTGGATGACGATCTGCACCTTGGTCCCTTTTCACCCTGCATCGACGCG
>CAZNDQ010000786.1:0-1627 GCA_964571825.1 uncultured Planctomycetales bacterium
GCTGCGCCGAGAAGATCGGCGAGAACCTGCAGCCCTATCAGTTCATCCCCTACACCGACCGCATGGACTATCTGGCGGGGATGAACAACAACCACGGCTTCGCGCTGGCGGTGGAGAAGCTGGCGGGGATGGAAGTGCCCGAGCGGGCCCGCCACATCCGCATCGTATTCTCCGAACTGAACCGCATTGCCTCGCACCTCGTCTCCTTCGGCACCTACGGCCTCGACATGGGCGCCTTCACGCCGTTCCTCTACGCCTTCCGCGAACGCGAATACGTCCTCGACCTCTTCGAGGCCGCCTGCGGCGCGCGGCTGACCTATTCCTACATCACCACCGGCGGCGTCACCGCCGACCTCCCCGACGGCTGGGTCGCCCGCTGCCGCGAGTTCCTCGACTACTTCGAGCCCAAGATCGACGAATACAACGACCTGCTTAGCTACAACCACATCTTCATTAAACGCACGGCCGCCGTTGGCATCATCTCGCCCGAAGACGCCATCGCCTGGGGCCTCAGCGGGCCGTGCCTCCGCGGCAGCGGCATCAAATACGACCTGCGCCGCGCCGTCCCCTACGACATTTACGACCGCTTCGAGTTCGAGGTGCCGTACGCCGTTCCGGGCGGCGCCGACGGCATCCCCCACAGCGTCGTCGTCGGCGACTGCTGGTCGCGCTATTTCGTCCGCATGATCGAAATGAAACAGTCCGTCCGCATCATCCGCCAGGCACTCGACGCCATGCCGGCGGGCGAACACCGCGCCAAAGGCGGCACGAGCGTCAAGCTGCCGGCCGGTGAGGTCTACCTCGAGGTGGAGAACCCGCGCGGCCAGCTCGGCTTCCTCGTCGTCGGCGACGGCTCCGCCATCCCGGCGCGGGTGAAAGCGCGCGGTCCGAGCTTCTGCAACCTGAGCATCACCGGCCACGTCGCCCGCGACTGCCTCGTGGCCGATGTGCCGGCGATCATCGGCTCGATCGACGTGGTCATGGGGGAGGTGGATCGCTGATCCCGGTGAAAACCGCGGCGCGGACCGCCTCATTTCGGCCCCGACCGCGCCCCTTTTCCCCGGACCCGGTTTCGCTAAGATAGCCCCTTCTGCGGTCTCAGCGGAGGCGCATATTTGAGTCAGATTTCCGTACCCTGGACGCCCAGGCCCGAGCCTCGGCACGGCATCATTGCCTCGATGATCGTGCTTCTGGCGCGCGCGGTGTACCGCATCGCCCGCCCGATCCTCAGCCGCTTTGCCGGCCTGCTGATGCTCGCCGCCACGGTCGCCGTCTGCCTGCTCGTCTGGGGGCACCGCCTGCTGTTCGACTTCGTTGACGGCCTCGCCGTCACGCCGCTCAGCGTGCGCGATCTGAAGGTCGTCCTGGCCGAGCGCGGCTACTCCTCCGCCTGGGCGATGCCCCTCTGGCCCGTCCAGTACGGCGTTACGCGCGACCTCATCGCCGTCGCCGCCATCGCCGGCTTCGCCTCCATCGTCGCCATGTTCGGCATCTGGTGGGAGCGAAAGGTCGCCGGGCGCATCCAGTCCCGCATGGGTCCGATGCGCGTCGGCGGCTGGCATGGCTGGGCCCAGACTCCGGCCGACGGCCTCAAGCTCATCACCAAGGAAGACCTCATCCCCGCCGA
>CAZNDQ010000787.1:0-1604 GCA_964571825.1 uncultured Planctomycetales bacterium
CAGCCGAGGGGTTCGACGTGCAGCGCGTCATGCGCGAACCGATCGAGTTGCGCGCAACCACCAACGTCCAGACGGCCCTCACCGCCCTGCAACGAACGCACCACAAGATGGGAATCGTCGTCGATCCGCAGCGGAGATGTGTCGGAATTGTCACAATCAAAGACCTTGTCGAAGAAATCGTAGGCGAACTGCACGCTTGGTGAGTGCGTAACCTACTTCGGTTACTCCTCTTACGACAAAACGCCCGAAAACCGCGGATTTTCCCTTGCATTACACAATATGCGTGGCATACTATGTAGTGCATAGTACGGAGGCCGCCATGCAGATCGAACGCGAACTTCTCAAGGGAGTGTTGCCGCTCGCCGTGTTGAAGCTGCTGCGACGGCGCGCGATGTACGGCTATGAATTGGTGACCGAAGTCGCCAAACAGACGGATGGCGTGCTCACCCTCGGCCAGAGCACACTTTATCCGCTGCTGTACAACCTCGAGGCCCAGGGCCTGATCGAGGCCGAGTGGCAGCGTCAGGAGGGTGAGCGCGACCGCAAGTACTACCGCCTGACGGACGATGGCGAGAAGCGGCTTGTCCGCGACCTGTCGCAGTGGGAGGAACTGGTGCGCGGGATGACGCGGCTGGTGGCCGGGCCCGCGCAGGGCCGGCTGGCGCTGGTGTTTGCCCGGCTGGCCGGGTAGCGGCCGGGACAAAGGACGCCGTCGCGGCATCCAACCGGGACGGTGCGAGATTCGAAGCCGGGGAACGTCCGCCGGCCTCGCCCGCGAAGATGACATTCCGGGCGCCGCCGGGCGCCGCGGATTCTACGGAAATGAATATGGGCGCCGGCTCAGTCCGCGACGAAACAACCCCGCGGGGGTTGCCGCAGGAGCTTCGCGCGCTGGTGGAGCGTGTGGTGCGCAACACGCGGCTCTGGCCGGCGGAGAAGCGCGACGTGCGGGCGGAGCTGGAGAGCCATTTTCATGAGGGACTCATCGATCTGAGCGCGCAGGGGTACCCGCTCGATCGCTGCGTCGAGATGTTGCGTGACAGTTTCGGCGACGCCGCCACTGCGGCGAAGCTGATCCGACGAGGAAAGAAACGAGGAAGACCGATCATGACCAAGATTGCAGTACAACTGGTGGCGCTGACGCTGGTCGGCGCGGGTGGCACGGCCGGGTACACGGCCTGGATGCTCAACGCCAAGCCGCAGCCCAAGGTGGATTACGTGGCGCAGCTCAATGCGCCGATTCAGGCGGTGCCCGAGGAGCAGCGCGCCTGGCCGCTGCTCAAGGAAGTGCTGCTGGCGTTCAAGGAGCGGCCGGAGGAGCAGAAGGGCGAGCTGCCGATGCCCGGTGACGCCGGCTGGGAAGCGGCGATGACCTGGGTTGAGGCGAACCGCCACCTGCTGCCCAAGATACGCGAGGCGGCCGCGCGCCCGATCTTCGGGCTCGTCTACGACAACAAGGAGAACATCGAGTTCAACATCGCCGTTTCGGTGGCGCGCGAACGCTACGAGGAGGCGCTCGACTACCAGCCCGTCTCGGATGATCCCTACGAGCCGAAGATGCTGGCCATCATCCTGCCGGGCCTCGGCGACCTGCGCGAGATCTC
>CAZNDQ010000788.1:0-1600 GCA_964571825.1 uncultured Planctomycetales bacterium
CATAGCGTGCTACCCCCCGTGCGGCGCCTGCAGCGCGCTGCTCATGCCCTCCAGGAGCCGATGAAAGTCCCCCAGCACCTGCCCGACCTCGAACGTCGCCCCCAGCGAGCCGCTGAACGGCTCCGTCTCGATGTACTCGAACAGTTCGTACGTGTGATTGTTGTATTGCGCGAATCCATCGGCCGCGTGACGCGGCGAGATCAACCGCGCGACCGGAAACCCCGCCGCGCGCAGCGCACCGTGCACCCGCTGCGCACAGTGCAGCCGGTCCAGCGCCGTCGATCCCGGCGGCCGCCGCTTGAGCAGCCGCCGCCCGCCCGCCGTGTCCAGAATCACTTTCGGACTGCGCCCCGCCCCCCGATGCAGTTCCTGCGCGCCGCGGAGTTCGCCGATGTCGTACATCCCCGCGACGGCCGTCAATTCCTGCGGCGTGAACTGATGCCCCTTGTCTCGCACGTTGCCTCACCGCCAGTGCCGAAACAGATTCGGTGTACCCGCGCGGCCGCTCCCTCTATACTACTCGCGCCGCGACGCAGGGCCAATTGCTGCACCGGACGACGCGGCCGTCGAACTCCGCGCGGGAGCAACGCCACGATGGATCGCGCCGCCGCCTGGTCCCTGCTCAACGAATACACGAAAAGCCCCTCGCTGATTCAGCATGCGCTGGCCGTCGAGGCCGCCATGCGCCATTACGCGCGCCTCGGCGGACACGACGAGGAACTCTGGGGCATCACCGGCCTGGTTCACGATTTCGACTACGAGCGCTTCCCCGAACCGCCCCACCACACGCGCGAGGGCGCGAAAATCCTGCGCGAGCGCGCGTTTCCCGAGGAGATTGTCGGCTGCGTGCTCTCGCACGCGACGTGGAATCAGGAGGAATATCCGCTCGACCGACCGATTCGCCGGACGCTCTTCGCCGTCGACGAGCTGAGCGGCTTCATCGTCGCCGTCGCACTCGTCCGACCCGAACAGCTCGGCGGCATGCAGCCCTCGAGCGTCCGCAAGAAGCTCAAACAGAAGAGTTTCGCCGCCGGGGTCTCGCGTGAGGATGTGGAAGCGGGCGCCCGCCTGCTCGGCCTCGAACTCGACGCCCACGTCGCCAACTGCATCGCGGCGCTCCAGCCCGCCGCCGCCGCCCTCGGCCTGCGCGCCTGAGGCTGCTTCGCCCGCTTACTTTTTCGCCGCCTTTAGCGCGTTGAGCATCTTGGCCGCGCGCGACTTCTTCCGCGCTGCCGTGTTCTTGTGGATCGTCCCCTTCGCCGCCGTCTGATCCGCCTTCTTGTACAGCGCCTGCATCTGCTTCTCGGCCGCCGCCGCGTCTCCGCCCTGTACCGTCTCACCGAACTTCCGCCCGACGGTCTTCAGCTCGCTGCGCCGGGCCCGGTTCTGCATCTTCCGCTTCTCGTTCTGCCGATCACGCTTCTTCGCTGACAGCGAATGTGCCACGTTGTTCTCCTTCGCGGGCGGATTTTCCCGCCTCGTCCAAGATTCCCGTCCTTCGCCCCGGCGCCGCGGTCCGCCCGCGCTCACTTCTTCCGCAACTCATCCATGCGGTTCCGGGTGTCACGATAGTGGAAGACCGATTGTATCAACTGGCCGT
>CAZNDQ010000789.1:0-1597 GCA_964571825.1 uncultured Planctomycetales bacterium
GGATGGCGGGCGACACCTCCACGCTTCAGCCGGCTTCAGCCGGGCTTGCTCCGTGTCGGCATCAGGTCAAGTCGAATTGCGGTGAATCCGCCGGCCGGCGACGGCCGTACTGCTGTTGGAGGACGGTCCGGTTTGAGCCGCCTTCCGGTGCGCCCGGCCCGCGTGGTTTGACCCGGTGAGACAGAGACCTAGAATCGTGCAATATCGCGGTGATTCGATTGTTCGATTTCAGCTTCCCCGGAGGCGTGCCGTGCCAGCTTCCGACGAGACATTGCTAGCCCGGATACGCGGGGGTGATGGCGATGCCTTCGCTGCCCTGTACGACCGTCACGCGCCGCGCGTTCTCGGTCTGATCGTCAGGCTCGTCGGCGATCGCAACGAGGCCGAGGACGTTTTGCAGGAGACGTTCTGGCAGGTCTGGCGGCAGGCAGCCGCCTGGCGCCCGGAACGGGGCGCGGCCGTCGTCTGGATCGGCATGATCGCCCGCTCGCGGGCGATCGACCGGCTGCGGCGGCGGCAGACGACCCCGGCGGCGTCCGAGGCGGTTGCGTCCGCCACGGTCGAGGCGGAGGACGGCGTGGAACGCGCCGAGCAGGCCCGTCTGACCCGTTCGATCCTGGGTCAGCTTCCGCCGGACCAGATGACAGCCATCAGCTTGGCGTTTTTCAGCGGCCTGACACACGAACAGATCGCGCGAAGACATGACATACCTCTGGGCACCGTGAAGACGCGGATCCGACGGGGAATGCAGCGGTTGCGGGTCTACCTGACCGAGCGAGAGGCAAAAACGGCATGACGTCACATGACTCAGCCCACCCTGATATGACGGAAGCGGCTGCGCTTTACGCCGCGGGCGCGATGACGCCCGCAGAAGCGGCGGCATTCGAATCCCGCCTGGGCGACGCTGATGCGGCCACGGACGTGGCGGCGTTGTCGCCGGTGGTGGAAGAGTTGCTCCGCACCGTCGAGCCAATCCAGCCGCCGGACGCGGTGCGGACCCGGCTGATGGCCCGCATCGCGGACGAACGGGAGCACGCCGCCCCCCCCGCCGCCGCCGAGAAGCAACAGGTGTGGAAACACTGGCGCGACGACGCGGCCGCATCGCACCTGGTCATCCAGAACGCCATGCAGACCGGCTGGGAGGAAACGGACATCGCCGGCATTGCCGTCCGCCGCCTCAGCGTCGACCGCGAGCGTAACCAGACCACGATGCTTGTGCGCATGGCGGCCGGAACCGGCTATCCCAGCCACATTCACGACGGCCCGGAAGAGTGCTTGGTCCTCGAAGGCGACCTGCGCGCCGGCGACGGGCCCCACCTCCGCGCCGGCGACTGCCCGCGCATGGGCCCCGGCAGCCGGCACGGCTACCAGAGCACCGACGGCGGCTGCCTCCTGCTGATCGTCTCGTCGCTGAGCGACAAGCTGGATTGACGGACGCGCGATCCTTGCAAATTAGAAATCAGATTCTAATTTGCAAGCCACCGATTTCCGCTCAGACGCCATCCCCGGTCGACACGTGGTGAGTTCGCGCCAGTTCGCGCCCATCGCCTCATCGATCCCGCCAGCGCTGATCCGCGTTGAACTCGCACGCCGACCA
>CAZNDQ010000790.1:0-1596 GCA_964571825.1 uncultured Planctomycetales bacterium
GAACCAGCCCGCACTTCGTCGAAATCAGCACCTGCTCGCGCCGACCCTGGATTGCCCGACCGACGATCGTCTCGCTGTGACCGTCCCCCTGCGTCGGCGCCGTGTCCAGCAGGTTCACCCCGCCCTCGATCGCGCAGTGAATCGCCGCGATCGACTCGCTGTCGTCCACCACGCCCCAGTGCTCGTCCCCGCCCATCGCCCCGCAGCCCAGCGCGATCGGCGAAACCTCCAGACCCGTCGTCCCCAGCGGTCTGCGTTCCATCGTCTGTCACTCCCGCCCAGCGGCGCCACGCACCGCGGTCCCCGACCCCCGACGCACCCCGCCAGCGTCGGAAGCGCGAGAGAACCCCTTTACGGAATCATATTCCGCCAGAACTCGGCATGGGTAACAGACGGTAGAGATTTTTTACCCGGAAAAGAGGTCGCGGCCGGCCGCGGCCCTCGCCACCGCGGGCCGCTGCCCACGCCGGCCAACACCCATAATCAGCCTGCAGATGGGGTCCGGACTTGTGGAACGCCCGCTACGGCTGCCGGCTGATCGGACCCGGAAGCGTCACCCGGCACAACCGCTGATCCGTGAACACCTGCCCCGTCAGATAATCCACGAACCGCGCCTTCACCGTGATCTCCGCGTGCGCCGGCGGAGACTGCCGCCACGGACACTTCAGCGCGTAATGATACGTCATGAACTTCCCGTACCAGTTCTTCATCGCGTGCTCGACGTCGAAGATGTAGTGCCCGACGAGCAACTGGTCCGGACCGGCCTCCAGGTCCCACAACTGGATTTCGATCTCCCCCGCCGCCTTGATCGCGTCCCCCGTCTGATCGTACACGCGCAAATAGACCGCCAGCCCGTCGTCACCCGGCTTCCCATCCGCGTCATAGCCGCCCGACAGCTTGTCCACCTCGATCCGCGCCGGCGGGTTCAGCAGCTCCAGCCGCCGCGGCCCCAGCTTCTGCAAGCGCTCGATCTGCCCCTTGCGCGTCTTGAGCTCCTCCTCCATGCTCAGCAGGTCACGTTCGAGCTGGCTGATTCTCGTCTCCTGCGACGTCACTCGTTCGCGCAGTTGTTGAATGGTGATCTGAGGATTGTCGCAGCCCGCGCCGCACAGCAGCGCCAGCGCGCCCAGCGCCCGCACTGCGGCCCCTTCTCCCCGTCCGGCTTGTCGGCGGCGGCGTCCGCACAAAGGAGAGTCAGTCCTCTCTCGGGCGCTGCGGCATGTCCGGCATCCGCTCCAGGATCGTGTCCGCCAGCCCGTACTCGATCGCCTCGCCCGCGTCCAGCCACAGGTTCCGGTCGCAGTCGTTGGTGATCTTCTCCTCCGACTTCCCCGTGTTCCCCGCCATGATCTGATACAGCCGCTTGCGCAGCCGGATGATCTCTTTCGCCTCGATCGCCAGGTCCGTCGCCAAACCCTCCAGCACCCCGCCGATCAGCGGCTGGTGCAGCAGCATCCGCGAGTTCGGCAGCAGGTACCGCTTGCCCCGCTTCCCCCCGCACATCAGCACCGCCCCCATGCTCGCCGCCATCCCGATGCAGTACGTCGCCACGTCGCACCGCAGAAACTGCATGGTGTCGTAGATCGCCAGCCCCGC
>CAZNDQ010000791.1:0-475 GCA_964571825.1 uncultured Planctomycetales bacterium
TCGGCAAGTACCAACTGGCCGCGCAGGCGTCGATCCTGTGTCCGCGCTCTCGCAAGAGACCGACCGCACAATCGAGCACGGGAGGGCAGGTTTGCGCCCCCGCGAAAAAAAGCACCCGCGGAGTGCATGTCCGCGGGCGTAGCGGGTAGGGCCGATGAATCCCGCCGCCGGCCTGAGACCGGCGCGGGCCCGCTTGAGTGGTGTCTATTGCGGCCCGGTGAAATTGGCCGCGAATGTCGAAAAATCGCCGAGGTCCACGTCGCCGTCATCGTCGAGGTCGGCGTCGGTCCCGGGCGGGCAGGACGGCGCCGCGGGAACCCCGGGTCCGCCGAAGCAGAGCGAAAATGTGGAGAAGTCTTCGAGGTCGACATCCCCGTCGCCGTCCAGGTCGCCGGTCAGCGGGTAGTCGATGGTCAGCCGCCAAGCGCCGGTCTGAAAGCCGTGACCGATGACGTAGCGGCCGTCGGTTGAGATC
>CAZNDQ010000791.1:485-1596 GCA_964571825.1 uncultured Planctomycetales bacterium
CGCCTGACAGACGTGCAGCGGCATTCCTACCGGGACCACTCCGCCGTGCGACTCGATGTAGGACCGCAATTCAATCAGCGGCCCCTGGCCTTGAGGCTGGATCCAGGCGCGACGATTGCCGAGCAGGAAGTCGAAACCGACGATCGTGCCGTCATCGGCAATGTCCTGCGGGATCCCTGACCAACCGGGAAGCAGAGAACCGGCACCGATGGTCTCGCGGTCCCAGCCGGACCCGTTCCACGTCCACTTGCTGGCGACTGGCGCTGTCCCCGGAATCTCTTCCGTCCACCATTCGCCGAGCAGAATGGAGCCGTCGTCGCTCATGCCGTGGATTTCGCCGAGGGCGTCGCCGTTGGGCGGATCGAGCAATTCTCCGGCCGTTGTGCTGTCCCAGATTGCCGGCGTTCGACTGAAAGTACCTTGCGCGAAACCGCCGATCAACGTGCCATCGGCCGAAACCACGGAGGCACGGTTTCCACCGTTCGCCAGCGGTTCGAGTTCCACCATGCCCGTAGCCTGCGTCCAATAGAATCCGCGGCCGCTGCAGCCGTCCCACGACAACCCGACGGCGACACTGCCGTCCGCGGACAGTTCGTAGGCACTACTTCGGCTCGGGCAGGCGCCGGCATTCGGCAAGTAGCCAAGACTCTCCCATTCGCCAGTCGAGGTCCGCCAGATAGCGGCAACCCCCGTGCCGATCCCCTCGGGATCGGGGATGTTGCCCAAGACCACGCTGCCGTCATCGGAAACGGCCACGACGGGGATGCCCAGGGTGGGATCGGAGGTGTTTTCCAGGTCGGTCATGACTCCCGTCACGGTGTCCAGCAGATACGAACTGTCGGCAATTCCGTCGTGGTCAAAGTCGGCCTCGCCGACGATATACCGGCCGTCCGGCGACATGTCGTTCGCCCCTGCGGCGTCCGAAATCAGCTCGAACGAGACGTTCTGTGCGATCAGCGCCGGCGTGACGGAGAGAACGGCGATGAAGCCGAGTGCTCTCAAAATGTTCGAAGTCATGAGTCAATTTCCTTTGTAGTTACGCACGAATCCAGTATGGACATCTCGGGGCCGGCGTGGACGGACTCCGCTCGGTGACGGGCTCGCTTCGCAA
>CAZNDQ010000792.1:0-1587 GCA_964571825.1 uncultured Planctomycetales bacterium
GACGGCATCCACGCGCGAATCACACGCACCAGCTTCCCCACCACGGAGAAAGCCGCGGGCCACATCTACCTCTTTACCATCGGTGAGAACGCTACGCTCGCCCACGCCGCCGCCGCCGCCAACCGCGCCGAGATCATCCGCTGGCTCGCCGGCGCCGGAGCCGACGTGAACGCCCGCGGCGGCTACGACGACGCCACCCCCCTGCACACGGCCGCGTGGTCGAACCGGGCCGAAACCATCGAAGCACTGATCCAGTGCGGCGCCGAGATCGACGCGCCCAGCGGCCCGATGCACCAAAACCAGCCGCTGGGTTGGGCGATTGTCGGCGGCTCCGTGGCGGCCGTGCGCGCGCTGCTGGCGGGCGGGTGCGCCGTGCTGGACCACCACCGCGCCGACGCCCGCGCCGGTGCGGCCGGTCAATTCCGCTGCTTCAAGCCCGCAATCCCCCTCGACGACTGGCACAAGATCGAGCAGTTCGTCACCGGCCATGAATGCGGTCCGGCCTGAAGGTGCCGGACATCGACGCCCAATCTATTGTTCCGGGAGCAGTTCATCCAGCCGCTCCGCAAAGTAGGCAGCGGCATCCGTCTCGCCGCGCTTCTCGGCGAGGGCGAGTGCTTCGCGCAATGTCAGCTCTGCCTCGGCGCGCTGCCCGACCTCAAGCTGCACCGCCGCCAGCAGGTCAAGATGCTCCAGCTCCGCGGGCGCCGACGAGCGCGCGAGTTGCTCGGCCGCGCGCACGGCTTCCGCCGGGTCGCGCAGGGACTCATCCGGACAGGCCAGCCGGAGTCGCACGTAGTGCTCGGTCAGGGCGGCGCTCCCCGGCATCCGCTCGAGTGCCGCGCGGAGCACTTCGATCGCCTCGGCATACCGCGCGGCGCGCACGAGCAATCGCTGCAGGTTTCCCGGCGCTTTCTCGTGTTGTGGTGCCACGCGGATTGCCTCGCGCAATTGGACCTCCGCCTCCGCCGGCCGACCCGTCTCGGCCAGCATGAATCCCAGATCGTTTCGAATGGACCCGTCTTCCGGCCTGATCTTTGCCGCCCGCTCCAGCTTTTCCACTGCGGCGTCGCGCTTGCCCGCTTCCCAAAGTGCGACGCCCCACCGCTGCCAGCCGGCCGCGAAGTGCGGCTCAATTTCGACGGCCCGCGCCAGGTGCGGCAGCGCCTCATCCGGGCGATTCAACTCCATCAGGATTCCCGCGAGGTCGAAATGCCCGCCCACGTCCGCTTCGACGAGCGCGAGGCTCCGGCGATACTGATCGACCGACTCCTCCAGCTTCCCTTGCCGGTAGAGCAGCCCCGCGTGATTTGAAATAGCCAGGCTCCGCTGATCCGCCGCCAGCGCCGGCCACCGGTTCACCGGAATCGCCACCGCCGCCGCCAGCACGGTCGCGATCAACCAGACCCACGCCGGGGGGCCCACTGCGCCGGCTGTGTGCAGCGAATCGCCGCGCAGGCGGCGGAATCCACGCCGGGCCGCCGCGATGGCCGCCCCTGCGAAAAGCGCCGCAATCGGTGCGATCGGATAGCGATACCGGCCGAAGACGAAGAACGCGGTGACGACCGCGGCGGTCACGAGCGCCAG
>CAZNDQ010000793.1:0-1583 GCA_964571825.1 uncultured Planctomycetales bacterium
CGGCGATCCCGACGCCCACGCCGGCTGGGTGACGCTCGCGCTCTACGACCACCCCAACTGTGCCCTTGCCGGCCAGACCCCCAATGTCTTCGTCCTCAAGGTCGATTGCCCGCCCTATTCCGCTGGCATCGACGTCATCTGGCCCGAGTGCCCCTTCAACGCAAAACTCGTCCCCAAGTTCAACGGCGACCTCGGCGGCAATCCCGATGACTTCGTCTTCCAGTGGCAGTGGCGCTTCGTCGGCGACGCCGTCTGGCAGGACTACCCCGTCAGCGACCTGCCCGCGCCCTATGACTCCGGCGTCGGACTCACCGAGATCGCCATCGGCGGCTCCTCCCCCTTCACCTTCGGCGACACCGAGTGGCGCGTCCGCTACCGCGGCTACGCCGGCTGCCCCTGCGACGACGCATTCCTCTGCGCGGGCGGCCCGAACGACGGCCTCTCCTGCGTCGATGACACCGACTGCGACGACGGCTGCTTCGACGGCGTCTGCGACGCCAACGCCTGCACCGGCGGCCCGAACCCCGGCGCCTTCTGCACCACCAATGAGGAGTGCCTCTGCACCACGCAGGACGGTGTTTGCGAGTTCCGCGCCTGCAGCCCCGATCCCGAATCCGACTGGCCCATCGATCTCGACCCCGGCGATGTCGGCGGAACCCTCACCCAGATCAGCGACTGGACCACCCCCGCCTTCGCCGCCGGCTGGGTCAAACGCGTCTTGTCCGGCATCAACGAGTTCGACAACAAGTTCCAGAGCTTCCACGACCCGACCGGCTCGCTCGACACCTTCGTCACCGCCATCTCCCAGGCCGGCGAGCGCTTCGAGGCGCCCGTCCCGCTCAACTGCAACTCCTCGATCCTCAACGGCCTCAAGCTGATCGAAATCTACGAGACCGTCCTGCGCCGCGCGCGCCAGTTCACCATCGACGCCTTCCCGCCGCAGCCGTTCGCCTCGTCCAACCTGGCGATCATGCTCGCCACCTCCAAGGTCGGCGATCTCTACATGCTGCTCGGCAACGAGGCCTATGCCGACGCCCAGGACCCGACGATCGGGCTCTTCGATGCCAACACCTTCGAGTACATGGCCCACATCCCCAGTTCGATCTGGTGCTTCCAGGGCATGACTGACTCCATCCTCGACGAGGAGCTGGCCCTCCTCCACGGCCTCAGCCCCAATCAGGGCGGCTGGACCGGCGGCGTTTCGCCCGTCTACAACCGCCTTGCCTGGAACATGACCCTCGTCAACGACGGCCGCGTCGCCTACGCCAACAACTACAACGTCGCCATCGTCCAGCACGCCCAGGAGTCCTATCCCCAGGGCCACGGCGACGCCTGGGGCCACTACCTCACCGCAGCCAAGAAGTGGTACTCCCTGCTCCGCCACGAAGCCTTCAACTGGGTCGTCTCGACCGAGTTCGTCCAGGTCGGCAATCCGCCCCTGACCTTCGCCGTCAGCGCTCGGCGAAGGCGGCGATCTTCGCGGCGACGAACGCCGGGCCCTCCATCGGAATGAAGTGGCTGTAATCGGGGAGCGGCACGTCCTGGCCGAACGGGAAGCGCGCGGCGAGGCCCGGGTCCGTGGG
>CAZNDQ010000794.1:0-1575 GCA_964571825.1 uncultured Planctomycetales bacterium
GACTACATCATCTACGAGACCGACACCGGCAAGCTGTTCTATGACGCGAACGGAAATGCAGCGGGGGGATCAGTGCAGATCGCGCTCGTCGGCACTGGCCTCGCCCTGAGCAGCGCCGATTTCGTCCTCGTCTGACTGATCAGTCACTGGTGTCAATCTCCTCAAGGGGGTCTATGTGATCGCGGAATTGACACCAGCCTGCGGCGCGCCCACCGCGGTGCTCGTCAGTCTGTCCGTTTGACCCAAGCCCGGCGCCGGTCGCGATGACCGGCCCCCGGCGCCACGTCCTCGATGGCCCCGACAGGCTTCGCCTGTCGGGGTCAATTAACTTGCGCCACAGCATCACCGGACACGAATCGGGATTGGACCCGACGCGGGCGGATCGCCACGAGGTGCCCCCGCGCGGACAAGCGCGGATAGCCCGCCTGAAAGGCGCTCAGGAGCGCGAACCGGCGCACGTCCAGGCGCGGTGGATGCGGCAGCCCCAGGATGATGATATGGTCCCGCCGCGTATCAAAGAGCCCGTCCGCCTCCAGCCGCGCCAGCGTGCCGGGCGGAACTCGCCCGCGATCGATCAGCGCCGCGATGCGCGCACGGACCTCGCGCAGCATCACCTGGGCATGCATGCGGTTATGGGCGTTGATCGCCTCGCCGAGCCGCTTGCAGACAGTCTGGATCGAGTGCACAACGGTCACAGGCCCGCGCAGCCACGGCGCGACCGGCGCGCGCGCAAACGTGTCGCCGGGTGAGCACTGGTGCAGCGCATCGAGGAGCGCATCCCCACCCGCGACGCTCGGGCTGAGCCAGATCGGGCTGTACGGAATGCCCGTCTTGCCAACCGTGTCGGTCACGAGCGCCCAGTACGCTGCCGCCGGCACGTGGAGCTGCGTGGCCACCCCCTCCCCCTCGATCGTCACGCTCCAGCCCTCATCGCGCGGCTTTCGCGGGCGCCCGCGCGGTCTCGGGGGCGATCCGCCTTCGCGGGGTCCGTCGAAGTCGAGCAGCATCGCGTTGATGAACTGCGAGAGCGGGTCGAACGCGAGCAGAAGCACCGCCCACTCGCCGCGCGCCGTGTTCAGCAAGACGGGATGAAGGTGCAGGACATGCATCAAACCGCACTCGCGCAGATCGGCGGTGAAGGTGTCGTCCGCAGCGTCCGGCACGGCGTGAACGGCAGACACCGGATCCCAGACCGGACGCGGGGCGCCCAGTTCGGCCAGCCCCGCCACGAACGAGGCACGGCTGCCGATCAGCGGCGGGATCGTCGGCACCTTCGCGAGGCGATCATGGAGCGTGCGCGCCGAGTAGCCGGTGAGCATCTGAAGCTCCCACCACACCCGGCTCCAGCGCTTGACGCGCGGCTTGGGCCCGGGCTTGGCGCGCGACGTGGCTTCGCGCTTGCCGCTCGGGTGCTCAACCGGCAAGGCAGGGTTTTCCTCGGTGGCGATCGCTGCCGCGGGCTCGACTGCAGCCCCGACCGCGGGGATCACTGAGGGGGCTGGCGTCGGCGCCGCGCCTTCAGGGGGCTTGGCGCGGCGACGCCTGACGGCCAGCGACGGCCGCTTGACGGCGGGG
>CAZNDQ010000795.1:0-1573 GCA_964571825.1 uncultured Planctomycetales bacterium
CGGCAATTCCGCCCGCACGAAGAATAAGGAGTTACGTTCGATTTCCCCCGACGTGAAATAACGTCCTACGGCGATCTCAGTGCGTATGGAGAATAAGGACTTACGGCGCCTCGGCCTTCGACTCGCCGCCGCCCTCACCCGCCGGCTGAGACGCTGCGGCCGGCTCGCCCGCCGGCTGCGACGCGGCCGGTGCGGCCGTCGGCGCCACCGTCGGCCCGCTCGCCGGAATCGGCTGCGCGGCCGCCGCATACGCCTTCCGCTGCGCCTCCGTCGGAAGCTGCTCCAGCCGCGACTTGAGCTCCTCGAAGATCGTGCTGATGTGCTTCTCCAGCTCCTGGATCTGGCCGCTCGCGGCGCGGATCGCCGCCACGTTCTTCTTTTCCATCGCCGCGCGCAACTGGTTGCGCGCCTTTTCCAGTTCTTCCTTGCGCGTCGCGCGATACTGATCCGCCTTGTCGCGGCAGTCCTTGAGAATCGCCAGCGCACTCGTGCGCTGTGCCTCGTCCAGCTTGTAGTCGCGGATGAACTTCTTAACGTAGACGTCCCAGTAGTCCTCGTTGCTCTCGCCGGTCCAGGACGTGTCCGACGTTTCGCCGTTCTGTCGCGGCGTCTCGTTGTGCGTCGGCTGCGGCCGCGCCATGCCAATCCAGTCGCCCGGGCGGAACTCGCCGTTCTCCCACCGCGCGAACCGGTCCCCGAGCAGATTGAAGTTCGCCTCCATCAGCTTGAGGTCCAGGTCGTGGATGTGCTTCTGCTCGTCGGAGAGGATTTCCCGCCACTCCATCGTGCCTTCCATGATCGCCTTGCGCGCCTCGGTCAGCAGCGGCATGGCGCGCTGGCCCCAGCCCTTGACCTGATCCGAGGTCGGCGGCTTGCCGGTCATCTGCTGCATCAGCAGGTCCTTGAGCAGGCCGCGCATCTCCGCCTCGTGCTTGTCGAGAAACTCGAGCGTCCGCGTGCGCAGCAGCTCGCGCGTGTACTGCTCCTGGCCAGACTCGAGGTTGTAGCGCCGCGCGATCCCCACCGTCGCGCTTTCCATCATCATGTCCGCGTCCCACAGCCCCAGCGGCGATTGCGACGGCGTACGCGTATCCCTGGCGTCGGGCGTCTGTGCCCCGGCCCCGGCCGCAAGGAACAGAACGACCACCACCCCCCAACCCATACCTGTCCGCATCAACGACATTGGTGAAATACTCCCTCGTTCAGTGCGCACTCGCTCCCATCATCGTCTGATTCTACCCGAGTCTATAGCCCCCGGTTGCAACCGCAAGGCCCGCTCTGGTGGGAGATTACGGACGACGGCGCGAACTCGACGGGCCATGGCAGAAGCCGCTGGCGCTCCGCAGCCGCGCGCTGCGCCGGAGTCAGTTCTTCTGCCTCCGTTTTCGCCACCGCCGCCAGGTCCGCGTCGAGGCCCGAGTCGCCCGGCGAACCCACGCCGTCAGGCGGTACCAGCGCAAGCGCTTGTGCAGCAGGCGAATACCGGGATTGTCGGGATCGACCTCGCGCGCCCGCTCGAGGATGCCGCGCGCCTCCGAGAACCGGCCGAGGTGCAGATACGCCAGTGCCAGTT
>CAZNDQ010000796.1:0-1572 GCA_964571825.1 uncultured Planctomycetales bacterium
AGGCGGGCCGGCGAACGGTGATCTCCCTGGCCGGCGTGCAGTGCCTGTGCACGACGATGTTCCGCATCGACCTGCCCCATCTCTGCTGGACGCTGGACCACCTGGCGAAGGGGCGCGTCGTCAACCAAATCAAAGTGGATGCCGTCACACGTGCGCAGGCTCGGCTCGCCCTGGAGCGGATGCTGGACTTGTGTGCGCCGCGCACGGCCGTCGCCTCGTCGTGACGGCGTTTAGTCGACCTTCGGATGTGAATGTTGCCTGAAGTGCGACCCCAGTCGCCAGGGCACCCCGCGCAAAAAACGAGGTGCGGACACGTCACGGTCTTGCCTGCACGGCGGTCCTTCGCGCGCTGAAGGGCCTAAACGCACATGGGCGTTCGTTCTCAGGCTTGCGGGCCGAGCGTATGTTGGCTCCGCTTCGACCGAGGCATATTCGCACCTACGAGCAGTCTGACATATTCGGCGCGAAATGCAAGATAAATCGGCCGATTCCGAACGAATTCGCGCGACCGGGTCGGCGCCTGTCGGCGGGCTCGGATCCTGTGGATAATGGCCGCATGACCAGCGCTCTGCCGCGAGAGTCGCCCCCGAAGGACATAGGGTCTCGACGCGCCGGCGCAGCGGCGCGAACGCGCTCCGACGGTGTCGTCTTTCTGGCGATCACTTTGATGGCGCTGCTCGTGCGCCTCGTCTTTCTTGTACAGGTGCGCGATAACCCCTTTTTCGATGGGCTCGTGCTCGACGCGCGGCGCTACGACCAGTGGGCACAACAGATCGCCGCAGGCGACTGGCTGGGGCGAGCCGAGGGCGTTTTCTTTCAGGCGCCGTTGTATCCCTACCTCCTCGCCGTGATTTATGCCACCGTTGGCCGGAGTCTCTGGCTCGTCTATCTGGTACAGGCGGTGTTCGGATCGTTGGCCTGCGGCATGCTGTACCTGGCTGGACGCGCGTTTTTCTCGCGCGCAGCGGGCATCGCTGCCGGCGTGATCTTCGCCTTCTATGCGCCGGCGATCTGGTACGACGGGCTGATCCAGAAGGCCAATCTGACGCTTTTCTTCGTTGCAGTGCTGCTCTGGTGGTTGGCACGAATGATCAATGGGCCCGGCGCGTGGCTATCGGGCGGGATCGGCGCCGCGCTCGGTCTCCTGTCGCTGACGTGGGAGCAGGGGCGGGCATGGATTCCCGTCGTCCTCGTCTGGCTCGTCGTACATTTCGCGCGGTTTGGCCGAGCGGCGGTGTTGCGGTGGGGGACGTCGCTGGCGGTGGGGGGCGCGGCCGTTCTGCTACCGATCGGTCTGCGCAATCTCGTCGTGGGCGGCGAGTTCGCGCTGACGACCTCACAGATGGGCGCCAACTTTTACGTGGGCAACAACCCCCACGCCATCGGAACCTACGTGCCGATGATCCCCGGCCGGCAGGACAACCAAATCCGACAGGACTCGACGGAACTCGCGGAAAGGGCCTTGGGGCGCAGGCTCTCACCGCGCGAGGTATCGGCTCACTGGATGGACCGGGCGCTCGCCTACATCCGCAGCCAGCCGGGGCACTGGGCGCGGCTGATGGCGCTGAAGTG
>CAZNDQ010000797.1:0-1561 GCA_964571825.1 uncultured Planctomycetales bacterium
AGTAGCGGAGCAGGACGAACACCCACTCCTCGATCGGCCGCCCGGCGGGCCGCCAGAGCACCAGCACCGCCGTCCCGATCAGCACTGCCACGGCGACTGCGAGCCGCGCACCGAACACCAACGGGAGGTCGTTCACGGCGCCGAACGCCAGCGCGAGGCCGATCGAGGCGGAGAGCAGCTGGCGCATCGTGAGCCCCAGGAACGCGCGGTCGGCGACCTCGAGGTGCGTGGGGATCTCGTGGCGTTCCATTACGCCGTCCCCATCGCGCCCTGCACCATCCCGGCGATCACGCGGGCCAGCAGGACGATGGCGAGGCCGGTCAGGGCGCCGACGATTGCCGTCTTCCCCCTGCTCCATCTGGCGGGGACTCCCCGCCGCGCTCAGGTACAAGAACCCTCCCCACATCACGAAGAATGCGGAGACGGCCCCGGCTACGCCGAGCCCCACCGTGAGGAGGTTCTCGAAGAGGCTGTTGATCTGCTCCATCCTCGGTTCCTTTCTCAGCGCCCGTTCGCGGACGCTGGTCCTTCCGCTTCGAGGCGCATTTCCGCCACGAGCCAGCGCCCCTCCTCCCGCACCAGGCGGCAGGTGATGCGTTGCCGGACGGACTCGGACCGCTCGTCGCCGAAGGCGGGATCGGTCCAGCGCCGCTCCTGGACCGCGGTGACGACCGCCGTCGCCTCGGTGGGAGACAGCGCCGTGGCCGCGGTTGCTTCGATGTGCGTGGTGATTGCCCGCTGGAGGCGGGCGGCGTCGGGGTCGACCGCGCTCGATGCGAGCGCGTCATGGAGGACGCCGGCGGTCAGGTCGATGAGCCGCGCCGTGTAGGCCGTTGGCGTTCGGTGGTCGAAGGTGCCGTAGGCCAGGACAAACTCGGCGGCCGCCCCCTCGACGGCGCGCGCCTGATCCTCACGGGCGGTGATCCGCTCCGCGCCACGCCACCCGCCGATCGCGGCGACCACGAACAGGACGGCCGCGAAGGCGAGCAGCGCGTACCCCGCGCGACGCCCGCTGGTCACGGCGACACCCCCATTGCAGGCGCCGGGGTCGTGGCGCCGAGGGCAACGGCCGCGTCCGCGAACGCGGCCTCGTAGTACGCCATCCGGGCGATGACGTAGGAGACGTACTCCCAGGAGTGGTTGTAGCCGTAGACCGCGGTCGGGATGTCAGTGCGGACATGGTGGTCGAGGAGGTACCTCGCCATCGCCGGGATCGCATCCCGGCAGTCGTACGGATCGCCTTCCCCCCAGTGCGCCCAGCTGGGCGGCATGAACTGGCCGTACCCGATCGCCCCGGCCCAGCTCGTGGACATGTTGCTGCCGAAGCCGGACTCGACCGACGCAATGGCGGCGAGCAGCGACCAGGGGACGCCAGTGTCATTCGAGACCTCGACCATGACCGCGAGGTGGTCGAGGGGAGGTGGCGGGGGTTCCGACCCTTCGCCGCCTCCGAATGCGGCGAAAGGCGCCGCGACGAACATGGCGACGACCACGACGACGAGGACGACGGGAACCAGGAGGACGACCACCACCCCTGCCACAAACCGCAGGGCGTCGCGGA
>CAZNDQ010000798.1:0-1557 GCA_964571825.1 uncultured Planctomycetales bacterium
CAAGGTTACCAAGAGGTTCATCCATGAGGCGAAGGTGCCTGCCTCGTCGGCCCGCATCAGCGCCGAGTAGCCGACGATGTCCGCGAACGCGACCGCACACTGCCCGCGCGCCGCACCGGGGCGTAGGCCAGCCGCAATCTTATGCGTCGGCGCGTTCCGCACGTTCAGGGGCTCCGGTGGCATCGACCTGCGAAGTCGCACCTATCGGAAATGTGACAAACTCTACAATGCAATGTCAGCCTATGAAAGACAATTCGTTTGCGAGACACCACGCTGGAGGCCCCCAATGACGGCGACTACCGAGCATGGTTTCACAATTGTTCTTGATAATCAAAAGGCTGTTTACGGAAGTATCGAGCGAATTATCCAACTTCTTGACCAGAATCGTTATATTGAAAAGGTCCACACCCTTTCGTCAGGATGGCATGCCTACCTCGACGGTGCGGAGCCAGCGTCCGTCCGAAGCTCGCTGACTGTTCTTCGTTTCACAGTTCTTCTGACTTCGTCGGGCCAATCGTGGATCGAGCGTCTAAGAGTCTGTCTCGAATCTCATGTGCAACGTGCGACGCGGCGCAGGAGGATGATGGCGGAGGCGGCGTAAAGGAAGGCGTTGGCGGAGGCGATGGTGGCCTCGAAGTCCTTGGCGAGGCGGCGGTTGCGGCCGATCCAGGCGAAGAAGCGCTCGACCACCCAGCGTCGGGCGTGGACGGCGAAGCCAACCTGCCCCTTCGGCTTGCGCACGATCTCGACGCGGATCGCGGAGGCGCCAGCCACCCGGTCCCCGGCATAGCCGCCGTCCATGAAGGCGAGTTCCACGAACGGCCAGCGCCGCCGCGAGGCGCGCATCAGTGGAGGGCCACCGTCGCGGTCCTGAACATCGGCCGGATGGTTGTCCAGCGTCAGGCCGCGCCCGTCGGTATCGACCATGGCGTGGCGCTTGCGGCCTTTGATCTTCTTGCCCGCGTCGTAGCCGCGCGGGCCGCCGCTCTCGGTGGTTTTCACGCTCTGGCTGTCGACCACCGCCGCGGACGGGCTGGCCTCGCGCCCGCAGCGCTCGCGATCCAGCATCACGAGGTGATGGTTGATCGTCTCGAACACGCCGCCGTCGCGCAGCCGGACGAACCAGCGATAGACCGTGCGCCAGGGCGGGAAGCTGTCGGGCAGCAGGCGCCATGTGCAGCCCGCCCGCAGCACGTAGAAGATGGCATTGGCGATCTCCCGCTCAGGCCAGGCCCGCCGCCGTCCTCGGCAGGATGCGGCGGGCAGGAGCGGTTCCAGCACCGCCCATTCCGCATCGGTCAGGTCACTCGCGTAGCGCAGGCCCGCGCGGCTATGCTGCCGCCGGGTGGTCGGGGTCCACATCGTGTCGTTCGTCCATGGTCTCGCAACCCGGACGAATCACGACGCGCCTCGGCCATCCAGCCCTACAGCCTCATATCGAAAGTGTTTCGAGACAGCCTCTTAGGCGGCACCTGCAGAATTTCGTTAGTCCTCATCTCCGTCCTCCGCGGTCGGAAGGGTGTCGGGCGCCTGGACCAGCACGTAGCGGGCGCCCGT
>CAZNDQ010000799.1:0-1546 GCA_964571825.1 uncultured Planctomycetales bacterium
CATCAGTACATGATATCGGCCGCGCACCAGCCCCGTCTCTTCCAGCAGCAGCACGTCTTTAGGCTGCTCGACGACGACGATCGTCCGGGCGTCGCGTGCGGGGTCGCGGCAGATCGGACACGGGTCCTGTTCCGTCAAATTGTAGCAGATCGTGCAGTGCCGAACCCGGCTTTTCACGTCCTCGATGGCGCGGGCCAGCGCCGCCGCCTCCTCCGCCGGGCAGCGGAGAATGTGAAACGCCAGCCGCTCCGCGCTGCGTGCGCCGATCCCCGGCAGCTTCTGAAACGCCTGCTTGAGCCGTTCCAGCGGCTCGATCGACGACCGCCTCATCGCGTCGCCCCCGCACCGTACCTACTTGCCCAGCATTTCACTCAGCCCCGGCAGTTGCAGCCCGCCGGTCAGCCGGGCCATCTCTTCCTTCACCGCGGCCTGCGATTGCGCCGTCGCGGCGTTCGTCGCTGCGATGACGAGGTCTTCGAGGACTTCGATGTCCTGCGCGGCCGAGGGCTCGATTTTCAGCGTTACCACCTCGCCGCGCCCGTTCACGGTGACGCGGACCTGCCCGCCGCCGGCCTGCGCTTCGTAGCGCCGCTGCGTCAACTCATCCTGAATCCGCCGCATGTTTTCCTGCATCTCGCGCGCTTGCTTGAGCAGGCCGCCAAGGTTTCCCAGTCCGCCGAGCATGCTGCACTCCGACTTAGGCATCGAACAATTCTTCGCCGCCATCCGGTGGCGGCGCCGCCGCGTTCTCCGTCGCCGTCCGTTCGACGTTCGAAACGACACCGTCAAACGACTCCAGCGCGTACGCGACGACCGGATCGCTGCGCACGGCCGACAGTTCGGCGCTGGTCACGCCGCGCTTTTCGGACGTTGCCGCGCGCCGCGTGCCGCCCTGTCCTATTTCGGAAGCCGCGGGGCGAACGCTGCGGTCAGGTGTTTTTTTTTCCGCCGCCGCGGGGGCTGCCGCGCCCCGACCCGGTGCCGGGGCCGCCGCCTTGGACGCCGATTGCCCGGGCACCCCCGTTCCGCCGCCGAGCTGCGCCAGCAGCGACTCGATCGAGCTGAAGCGACCGGTCGCGCAAAGTCGGACCATGGCCGCGTCGGCCAGCGCCCGCCCCGCCCCGCTGAAACGGACCTGCCGCCGCAGCTCCTCGAGCAGCGCGATCATGTACACGTACTGCTGCGGCTCGAACCGCGCCGCCTGCGTCGCGACGCGATCCCGCACCACCACCGGCACCTCGACCAGGTCGCTCTCCGGCCCGCACACCCGCATCAGCATCAGTGTGCGCAAATGGTCGATCAGCGAATCGCAGAACCGTTCCAGCGTGTACCCGCCCGACAGTGCGCGGTCGATCGCCCGCAGCGCCGCCACCGTCTCGCCGCCGGCCAGCGCATCGATCAGATCCGCCAGCACCTCGTCGTGCGTCGCCGGGAGAATCTCCTCCACCAACTCCTCTGACAGATCGGACTCGCCGAGGGACAGCAGTTGATCGAGCAGGGACAGTGCGTCGCGCATCGAGCCGTTGGCCCGCCGCGCCACGCGCCG
>CAZNDQ010000800.1:0-1531 GCA_964571825.1 uncultured Planctomycetales bacterium
ACTGAACGAGGGAATCTCCCATGCACTTCATTACCCGAGCGATCCACGTCGGTCAGGACCCCGACCCCGCCACCGGCGCGACGATCCCCCCGATCCACATCACGACCACCTACACCCAGGCCTCGCCCGGAAAACACAAGGGCTTTGAGTATTCGCGCTCGGCCAACCCCACGCGCAACAATCTCGAGGCCGTGCTCGCCGCCCTCGAAGGCGGCCAGGCCGGCGCCGCCTTCGCCTCCGGACTCGCCGCCACCTCCACCCTCGTCGGCGCCCTCCTCCGCCCCGGCGACTCCCTCGTCGCCTTCAGCGACCTCTACGGCGGCACCTACCGCCTCTTCGAGCGCGTCTATCGACCGTGGGGCCTCGTCCCACGCTACACTGATGACCCCGCGCCCGCCGCCTTCGCCAAACTGATGGACAAGACGACCAAGATGGTCTGGATCGAAACGCCCACCAACCCCCTGCTCCGCCTCGTCGACATTGCCGGTGTCGCCCGCGTCACCCACGACGCCGGCGCCATCCTCGTCGTCGACAACACCTTCGCCACGCCCGCCCTCCAACAGCCCATCGCCCTCGGCGCCGACATCGTCATGCACAGCACCACCAAGTACCTCGGCGGCCACAGCGACGCCATCGGCGGCGCCGTCATCACCAAAACGGCCGACGCGATGGAGCCCATCCGCTTCCATCAGAACGCCGCCGGCGGAGTCCCCGGCCCCTTCGAGTGCTACCTCACCCACCGCGGCATCAAAACGCTCGCCCTGCGCATGCAGACCCACAGCGCCAACGCCGCGCGCGTCGCCGCCTGGGCAAAGGAACAGAAGGCCTTCGAAAAAGTCTCCTACCCCGGCCTGCCCGACCACCCCGATCACGACCTCGCCCGCCGCCAGATGACCGGCTTCGGCGGAATGGTCACCTGCGTCCTGCGCGGCGGCCTCGCCGCTGCCGCGAAGTTCATGGAGAGCACGAAGCTTTTCTCCTGCGCCGAGAGCCTCGGCGGCGTCGAGTCGCTCGTCAATCACCCGGCCATCATGACGCACGCTTCCATGCCCCGCGAAACGCGCGAGCGCATCGGCGTCGTCGACGGCCTCATCCGCCTGAGCTGCGGCATCGAACACCCCGATGACCTCATCGCCGACCTCGAACAGGCCGTCCGCAAGGTGGGCTGACGCGCTCTGCCGGCCGACGTGCAGCACGCTATGCTAATTCTGCAGAAACCAGCAAATCACTAGCATTTCCTATCTGGTGTGGCGGCAAGATGTTACGCGCCGATCGCCCGTCTGCACCGCCATCCGCAGCGCGTCGGAGCGCCCAACAACCCGCTTGACGCGCGGACGCACCTCGCGCATGCTTGCTTCCGGTCACTGGTGTCCGGCCGCTTGGGGCGGTCGGAAGAATAGGGAATCCGGTGAAATTCCGGAGCGGCCCCGCCGCTGTGACCGGGTACGAAAGCCGCAACCGTCATTGTCCACGGATTGGACGAGAAGACGCGGCCAGTAGGTGTTCGCGAAACTTCGCGAACGAACCCGGG
>CAZNDQ010000801.1:0-1530 GCA_964571825.1 uncultured Planctomycetales bacterium
TGCGTATTTCGGCCCATCGTGACCGCCCGTTTCGGCAACGTGACCGCGCATTTCGGCCGAATGTGACCGCGCGTTTCGGCGCATCGTGACCGGCCGTTTCGGCAACGTGACCGAACGTTTCGGCGATCGTGACCGGTGCTCCGGCGCCGGTGCGGCATTGAGTAGAGATCTGGATCCTGGCCCGTACCCTCGGCGGTTTTGCCCGCAGGAGGGAGACGGTGCCGAAACCACGGATGGCTCTACGCATGATCAAGGACGTGATTCGATTGAAGTGGGAGGCGCAGCTCTCCCACGAGAGCATTGCCGCCGCGCTCGGTGTCTCCAAGGGCGCGGTGACCAAGTACCTGGGGTTGGCCAGCGCCGCCGGGCTGGACTGGGAGACGGTGCGCGAGTGCGACGAGCGCCAGCTTGCCGCGCGGCTTCTGCCGCGCGCGCCGGCCACCTCGCCCTTCGTCGAGCCCGACTGGGGCCGGGTGCACCGCGAACTCGACCGCAAGGGCGTGACGCTGATGCTGCTGTGGGAGGAGTATGTTGCCGCCCACCCGCACGAGCGCACGTGGCGCTACACGCAGTTCTGTGAGCACTACAAGGCGTTCGCACGGCGCCTGAAGCGTTCGATGCGCCAGCACCGGCGCGCCGGCGAGAAGCTGTTCATCGACTTCGCCGGCCCCACCGTCGCGCTGCACGGCGGCGGGCGTGCCCAGGTGTTCGTCGCGGCGATGGGCGCCTCGAGCTACACCTTCGCCTGCGCCACGGGCGCGCAGAAGCTCGAGGACTGGGTCGAGTGCATGGTGCGCGCGCTCGCCTTCTACGGCGGCGTGCCGCAGCTGATCGTGCCCGACAACGCGCGTGCGGTCATCGTCGATCCGAACCGCTACGAGCCACGCGCTGCCGACACCGTGCGCGACCTTGCCCGCCACTACGGCACCTCGGTCCTGCCGGCCAGGCCCCGTTCGCCCAGGGACAAGGCCACCGCGGAGAGCTCGGTGCAGGTGGTGACCCGCTGGATCCTTGCGCGCCTGCGCCACGAGCGCTTCGAGAGCGTCGCGCAGGCCGATGCGGCGATCGCGGCGCTGCTGCCGTCGCTGAACGATCGCCCGTTCCAGAAGCTGCCCGGCTCGCGCGCGAGCGTGTTCACTGAGCTCGATCGTCCGGCGCTCATGCCCCTGCCGCCCACCCGCTACGAGCTCGCCCGCTTCAAGACGGTGAAGGTGCACATCGACTACCACGTCGAGATCGACGGCCACCGCTACAGCGTGCCGCACGCGCTCGTGGGCCAGCAGCTGGAGGCGCGCCTGACGCAACGCGGCGTGGAGCTGCTGCTGCGCGGCAACCGCGTGGCCAGCCACGCGCGCTCGGCTCGCCGCGGCGGCTTCACGACCATCGAGGCGCACATGCCCGCGGCGCACCGCGCCCACCTCGAGTGGACCCCGCAACGCCTGATCGAGTGGGGCCGGCGCATTGGCGTGGCGACCGGCGAGGTCGTCACGCGGCTGCTCGCGCACAACAAGCACCCCGAGCACGGCTACC
>CAZNDQ010000802.1:0-1525 GCA_964571825.1 uncultured Planctomycetales bacterium
AGATAGTCGATCGGCTCGTGCAGCGCTGAATCGACCTGCGCGGGCGTGTGCGTGCTCAGGCCAATCAGCAACTCATCGCCGACGATGCGCCGCGCTGCGCGGGGCGGCAGGTCATCCTGACCGAGGTGCACGCCGTCCGCGCCCGCCAGCCGCGCCACGTCGGGCCGGTCGTTGACCAGAAACAGCGTGCCCGTCTCGCGGCAGACCTGCGCCGCGATCTGCGCGCGGCGGAGCAACTCCGCGTCCGCCAGCCCCTTTTCGCGGAGCTGAACGCAATCGGCCCCGGCCGACGCGATCCGGCGCAGCACGTCGAGCCACTCGCCCGAACAGAGCGATTCGGTGAGCAGCACGTACAGGTGCGCGTCGCGCATGCGCCCGCGCCGGTTCGTCCGCAGCAGCAGATGCGTCTCCAGTGTGTAGGCCTGATAGCGCAAACTCTCAATCCGCGCCGCGAACGGCGCCGCCACCGTCTTGCCGTATTCCTCGAGCGCCCGCAGCGACTCGCCCAGCCGCCGCGTGGCCGCCGCCAGTACGGCGCGCGCGTCGGCGCGTGCGGTCTCGCCCGGCGTCGAGAGCGCCGTGCCCACGTCGCCCGGCGTGTCGCGCGACAACAGCAGCTCGCGCTCAGGAAGAAACTCGCGCACCGCCGCGACCAGGTCGTGGCGCAGCTTCTTGCCGGCGTGCGTCAGCGCAGGGTCGTTGAGGACAAACCGTGCGTAGTCCTCCGCCACGCGCAGTCCCTCGCGGGCGCGGTTGAAGTTGGCGTCCAGAATGCGAAGCGTGTCGGGGTTCATCGCGCGGGTCCCCGTGCGGCGCGCGGCCGCACCCGCCGGCCTCAAGGCAGCAGGTGGCCCAGCTTGTCTCGCTTGGCCTCAAGGTATTTGGCATTATGCGGGTTCGCCGGGACATGCAACGGCAACTGCTCGACCACCTCCAGCCCGTACACGCGCAGCCGCGTCACCTTCTTCGGGTTGTTCGTCAGGATGCGCAGCTTGCGGCAGCCCAGGTCACGCAGAATCTGCGAGCCGATGCCATAGTCGCGCTTGTCCGGCGGAAAGCCGAGCCGGATGTTGGCGTCGACCGTGTCGAATCCCTCGTCCTGAAGGTGGTAGGACTCGAGCTTCTTGCCCAGCCCGATGCCGCGCCCTTCCTGCCGCAGATAGACGAGCACGCCGCGGCCTTCCTCCGCAATCATCGTCATCGCGCGGTGGAGCTGCTCGCCGCACTCGCAGCGCTGGGAACCGAACACGTCCCCCGTCAGACACTCCGAATGCACGCGCACGAGCACCGGGTCGGCCAGTTCGACCGGCTCGCCGCCCGCGTCAAACTGCCCGACGTCACCCAGACACAGGGCAACCTGCGTCCGCGGCTCCACCAGCGAGCGATAGGGAATGCAGTTGAACTCACCCCACGGCGTCGGCAGCCGCACGGCCGTGCCGCGCGTCACCAGCTTCTCGCGCTGCAGGCGGTACTCGATCAACTCCGCCACCGTGCACATCTTGATGTGATGCGCCCGCGAAAACCT
>CAZNDQ010000803.1:0-1521 GCA_964571825.1 uncultured Planctomycetales bacterium
CCCTCCAGACAAGGACTCCGGCAGCGCCTACAATGCTCGCTGAGCCGATAATTGCCGGGCCGACATTCACGCTGGTTCGAGGGGTCGATATCCCACTCAGCGCCGCCGGTCGGTTGTTCGGCGCGGCCCGGTCCGGACGACTCCGGCCGGGGCGCCGCCCGGAGCGGCGTTGTCGGCGGCTTATCAGCGCTCGGAGCGATCATTTATGAACATGGGCATCATCGTCGGCGGCGGCCCGGCGCCGGGCATCAACGGCGTCATCGGCGCCGCCACCATCGAGGCCATCAACAACGGCATCGACGTACTGGGCTTCTACGATGGCTTTTCCCATCTGGCGTCGGCCTCGTTCGACCCCGCCCGGCACGTTCGCAAGCTCAGCATCGCCGACGTCGGTCGCATCCACTTCGAGGGCGGCTCGATCCTGCGGACGGCACGCACCAACCTGCTCAACCCCAACAAGCTCAGCGAGTCCGTCCGTGTGGAGCCGGACGCCGAGAAGACGGAACGCGTCTTCGAGCGTCTGCGCTCGCTGAACGTCTCGCTGCTCTTGACCATCGGTGGCGACGACACGGCCTTGTCGGCCCGCTTTGTGGCCGAGCGCGCCGGCGGCACCATGCGCATCGCGCATGTTCCAAAAACGATCGACAACGATCTGCCGCTCAGTGGCGACGTGCCGACCTTCGGTTACACCACTGCCCGCTCGCTGGGAACGGCGATGGTCGCCAACCTGATGGAAGACGCCCGCACCACCAGCCGCTGGTACCTCGTCGAGTCGATGGGCCGCAACGCCGGTTTCCTGGCGCTGGGCATCGGCAAGTCGGTGGGCGCGACGCTGACGCTCATCCCGGAGGAGTTTCCCGATTCGATCACCTTGTGCGATCTTGCGACCGTCATCGAGGGCGCAATTCTGAAACGCCGCGTGATGGGCAAGCCCGACGGCGTGGCGGTGATCGCCGAGGGTTTGGCCTACAAGCTCGGCGACGCGGACGAGCTGTCGCGCGTGCTGGGTCGCGAGGTGCCGGTGGACGCGGCCGGGCACCCGCGCCTGTCGGAGGTGCCGCTGGCCCAATTGCTCAAAGACGAAGTGTCGAAGCGTTTCAAGGCCCGCGGCGATTCCGTGACGGTCGTGGCCCACCGGCTCGGCTACGAGCTGCGCTGCGCCCGCCCGGCGTCGTACGACCTGGGCTACTGCCGCGATCTGGGCCACGGCGGCGTGCGCCTGCTGCTCGATTCCAAGCATGATCTACCTACCGGTGTGATGGTCACGCTGCAGAGCGGCAACCTCGTGCCCGTGGCGTTCGAGGACATGGTCGATCCGCAGACCAATCGGACCCGCGTGCGCATGGTCGACATCGACAGCTACAGCTATCGCGTCGCCCGCGCCTACATGATTCGCCTGGAGCCGCGCGATCTGGAGTCGCCGACGACGCTGCAGCAGCTTGCCCGCGAGGCGCAGATGTCGCCGTTCGAGTTCCGCCAGAAATTCGAGTGCATCGTGCGCAACTGCCGCCGCTCGACCGG
>CAZNDQ010000804.1:0-1519 GCA_964571825.1 uncultured Planctomycetales bacterium
GGGTAGAGTTGCGAAGCTCCCACCCCTGACCGACCGAGGACCCGATGACAGACTGCCACTCGCCGAGCTGCTGGCGAAAGCAGGAGACGGTGATGAACCGCGCCTGGTTTGCCGGAGGCTGTTTGGTGTGAGTCAGGCTGCCAGGGGTATGGCCTCCTGTGCGGCATAGTAGCGCGCCTCCGCCTCGGCGGGCGGGATGTTGCCGATCGGCTCGAGGAGGCGGGGGTTGTTGAACCAGTGCACCCATTCGAGGGTGGCGAACTCGACGCCCTCGAGGCCGCGCCATGGGCCGCGGCGGCGGATGACCTCGGTCTTGAACAGACCGATGACGCTCTCGGCCAGCGCATTGTCGTAGCTGTCGCCGACTCTGCCGACCGACGGCTCGATGCCCGCTTCCGCCAGGCGCTCGGTGTAGCGGATCGACACGTATTGGACGCCGCGGTCGCTGTGATGCACGAGGCCGGTGCCCTGAAGGGGCCGCCGGTCGTGCAGCGCCTGCTCAAGAGCCTCGAGGACGAACCCGGCATGAGCGGTGCGCGACACCCGCCAGCCGACGATCCTCCGGGCGAAGGTGTCGATGACGAAGGCGACGTAGACGAAGCCTTGCCAGGTCGCGACGTAGGTGAAGTCCGACACCCAGAGCAGGTTCGGCCGCGGCGCCAGGAACTGCCGGTTCACGCGGTCGGCGGGGCACGGCGCGCCTCTGTCCGGCACCGTCGTCCTGGTCTCCTTCCCGCGCACCACGCCGCGCAGGCCAAGTCCGCGCATCAGCCGCGCCACCGTGCAGCGCGCCACCGGCGTGCCTTCCCGGCCGAGCTGACGCCAGACCTTCCGCACGCCGTAGACGCCGAAGTTCTCGGCATGAACGCGCCGCACCTCCGCCCGCAGCATCGCGTCCCGCTGCGACCTGGCCGAGCCCAGGGCTGGATCGGTGCGGCGTGCGGCATGGGCGTGGTAGGTGGACGGGGCGATCGGCAGGACCCGGCAGATCGGCTCGACCCCGTAGGCACCCCGATGATCGTCGATGAACGCGATCATGGCTTCGACCGGCGGTCGAGCTCCGCCAGGGCAAAATATGCTGACGCCTTGCGCAGGATCTCATTGGCTTGGCGCAGCTCGCGGTTCTCCCGCTCAAGCGCCTTGATGCGATCCCGATCCTCAGTCGTCGGCCCGGCCCGCTTGCCGCGGTCGCGCTCAGCCTGCCTGACCCAGCGCCGCAGCGTCTCCGCCGTGCAGCCGATCTTCGCCGCGATCGACACCACCGCCGCCCATTGCGAGCCGTGCTCACCGGCGCCGTCCAGCACCAGCCGCACCGCCCGCTCCCGAACCTCAGGCGAGTAGTTCGCCGCCGTCTTCTTCGCCGTCATCGCTCCATCCTCTCAACGGTTGGAGCCTCCGGCAAACCCGGCGCGGTTCAGTCTGCTCTAGCTGTTGTTCCCGATGAGCTTCGTGGTGCGGGGACCAGATCAACCTGGCGCGCTTCGTGTAGCGTTGACGGACAGGGTCCCTTGCGCAGGCA
>CAZNDQ010000805.1:0-1505 GCA_964571825.1 uncultured Planctomycetales bacterium
GGCGGCGAGGCAGCGGGCGAGCTTGGGGGGCAGCCAGCGGTCGTCGCTGTCGAGGAAGGCCACGTACTGGCCGCGGGCTTCGTCGATGCCGCGGTTGCGGGCGCGGGCGGCGCCGCCGTTTTCCTGCCAGAGGTAGCGGACGCGGGGTTCGCGGAGGGCGGGGAGGTCGCGGGTGGCGTCGGTGGAGCCGTCGTCGATGACGATGACCTCGTAGTCGCGGAAGGTCTGGGCGGCGACGCTGGCGAGGGCCTCTCCGAGGAGCGCGACGCGGTTGTAGGTGGGGATGATGACGCTGACGAGGGGAGTCGTCGGTGACATGTTCAAATCCGGCCAAACCGCAGGCACGGGCCGCGCCGCCCGAACCCGCGGGGAACATTGAGACGCGCAATCGGTGCGCATGCTAGTCAGGCGGGGACGAGGGTCAAGCGCGGGGCGGGGGAGCGGGGGCGCTGGGCGCGAACCCGGCGCGGGTGGTGGTGCGTATAAGACAAGGCCGTGGGAGCGGTTGACAGCGCCTCGGGCGTGTGATATTCGCGTAGCGGGCGAGCCGGGCCGGGGTGCGCGGGAGCGGCCTCGAGGGCGGCGAGCCGACGGTCAACCGGCCGAGTTCGTTGTAGACGGAGCCCTGCCGAAACCGCCGAATGGCGCCTCACCTCGGCAGGGACGAATGGCGCGGTCCCGCGGGGAGCGGGCGGCGTCGTTGAATATTCATGACAGCATTCAGGGTTCGTCCGGGTCAATCCGCAGCGCGGGCGTTTTGAGCGGCGCGGCCGGGCAAGAGGAGTCCACGAGCGATGATCGAGGTGAGGGACCTGACGAAGTATTACGGGGCGACGCTGGCGGTGGACCATGTGTCGTTCGAGGTGGCGAAGGGGGAGATCGTCGGCTTCCTGGGTCCGAACGGGGCGGGAAAGACGACGACGATCCGGATCTTGACGTGCTATCTGCCGGCGTCGGGGGGCTCGGCGCGGGTCGGGGGGCACGACGTCTGCAATGAATCGATGGCGGTGCGGCGGCTAGTGGGTTATCTGCCGGAGTCGTGTCCGCTGTACCCGGAGATGCGGGTGCGGGAGTATCTGCGGTTCCGGGGGAAGCTGCGGGCGCTGGGGAAGGCGGAGACGGCGAAGGCGATCGCGCGGGTGGCGGAGCGGTGCTGGCTGGGGGAGTTCATCGACCGGCCGGTGAGTCAGCTCTCGAAGGGGATGCGGCAGCGGGTGGGATTGGCGGATGCGCTGCTGCACAACCCGCCGGTGCTGGTGCTGGACGAGCCGACGGTGGGTCTGGACCCGTCGCAGATTCGCGAGACGCGGAAGCTGATCGGGGAGCTGGCGAACGACCATACGGTGATCCTGTGCACGCACATTCTGCCGGAGGTGGAGGCGGTGTGCTCGCGGACGATCATCATCTCGCGCGGGAAGATCGTGGCGAGCGGGTCGCCGGCGGAGCTGCGCGAGCGGGTGACGGGGACGTCGCGGCTGATCGCGGAAGTGAAGGGGCTGGAGCCG